>JAISSS010000027.1 GCA_031272965.1 Bacteroidales bacterium
TGCCTTGCCATTAAAGGGAAGACCAAACTCGCAGGGGAAAATCGCAAACCAAAGGCGACAACCAAGGATTTTATACGTTCTTTGAAATGGAGAGAGAATTTATAGGGGAAAGATACAAAATTTTATCCAAAAGGTACTGAAAAACAGAAATACGAATAAATACCTATTTAAAATACCACAACAGGGGTATTAACGGGCGCTAAAATGTCCCGTATTTTTGCCAAAAAATATTTTTGTGTAAAAAATGCAGAGGAAAATATGAAAAATTATACTGTACAAGCGCTGCGTGGCATAGCCGGACTTGCCGCAGCGACAACGATTTCGGCCTGCGGGCGGCCTGCGCCCGTGCAGGAACCGGATGCGCATCCGGCACATGACGCGACGGGCGTGGTCAGCAAAGTGTTCAATCCGGCCCAACAGAAATGGCCTGACCGTACAAATCCGGCCTCCGGCAAACCCAACGTAGTGTGGATACTGCTCGACGATGTGGGCTTTGGCGCGGCCGATGTGTTCGGGGGGCTGATTCGCACCCCCACTTTCGGCAAGTTAGCCGACAATGGCCTGCGTTTTACAAACTTCCACACGTGTGGCATCTCGGCGCCTACCCGAGCAGCGCTGCTCACCGGACGCAATCACCACTATGTTCACATGGGGGGATTTGCACATAAGTTCGCATCGGCAGGCTTGTCCGGTTACGACGGCTACCTGCCGGCCGAAACAGGAACTGTTGCCGAAACACTCCGCGAACACGGCTATAATACCTTCGCGGTGGGCAAATACGGCATCACGCGCGACGAGGACGCCACCGATGCAGGGCCTTTCGACCGCTGGCCATCAGGCAAAGGCTTCGAGAAATTCTTCGGATTCCTCGGCTCCCAAACCGACCAGTATAAACCGCAATTAGTAGAGGACAACGAATTTGTAATTCCCGACGGACGCCACCTCAGCGAGCAAATCACCGACAAGGCCATAGCATACATACAGAAGCAGAAAGCCGCCGCCCCCGACAAGCCATTCTTCCTCTATTATGCGCCTGCCGCCGTACACGCCCCGCATCAGGTGGCAAAAAAATGGCGGGATGAATATAAAGGCAAGTTCGACGAGGGCTGGGACGTGTATCGCCAAAAGGTCTTCGCACGGCAGAAAGAACTCGGCATTATTCCGGCCGACGCCGTATTGCCCGACAGGGACCCCAATATCCGCGCATGGGACAGCCTGTCGCCCGATGCAAAAAAGGTATGCGCCCGTTTCATGGAGACTTATGCCGCTTATCTCACTTATACCGACCACGAAGTGGGCCGCCTGATTCAGACACTCACCGACCTCAATCAGTTGGACAATACCCTGATATTTGTGCTGATTGGCGATAATGGCGCCAGCAAGGAAGGCGACTTTTACGGCACCGTTACACGGGAAGAATTCGCCCAGACAACTCAGACGGCCGAAGACGAGCAGGTAGCTAAAAACCTCGCCCGCATTGACCTCATCGGCGAGCCGGAAGGCACCAATGTTAACTACCCCTTGGGATGGGCACAGGCCGCCAACACCCCCTTCCGCTATTGGAAGCAGGATGCCAACGCCGAAGGCGGAACCCGCAACCCGCTGATTGTTCACTATCCCAAAGGCATTAAGGAAAAAGGCGGAATCCGCAAGCAGTATGGCCATGTTATCGACCTGTTCCCCACCGTCATCGACTTCCTGAATATCCCCGCGCCGGAAGAAATCAGAGGTGTAAAACAGCGCCCCCTGCAGGGAACCTCGCTGGCATATGCCTTCAATGACGCAACCGCCCCCGCCCGCCACACCGTACAGTATTTCTACATACTTGGACCGGGCGCAATCTATAAGGACGGATGGAAAGCATCCTTCCAGTTCCACCC
This sequence comes from Bacteroidales bacterium, assembly GCA_031272965.1. Taxonomy (GTDB): domain Bacteria; phylum Bacteroidota; class Bacteroidia; order Bacteroidales; family Prolixibacteraceae; genus JAISSS01. Next base: position 1,881 of record JAISSS010000027.1, read on the forward strand.
AAACTTCGTGGACCTTAGCCTGTTGCGCATCGGCAAACGTACGTTGCCCGAACTTGCCCAAGCCGCAAAACAGGAACCGCAATGGGAACTCTATGACCTCAATACCGACTTCAACGAGCGGATAAATGTCGCCGAAAAATATCCCGAAAAATTGGAGGAACTGAAGGCGCTCTTCGACAGGCAGGCACAGGAAAATAACGTTTACCCGCTGTTCACATGGGCGCATATCTACGAGAGCATGTTCGCACAACGCAACAAACTGAATGATTCCGATTTAGACAAAGTAACCAAATAGTTATACGATAAAATACATGAAAATAGCTGTTATTTTTCGCCTGATTGCCGGTATTTTGCTGCCGGCAATCATTCTGTCGTGCGGCTCAACAGCGAAGAAGCCGCAACTTACTAAGGATGAAGCTGTTGCATTGGCACGTGAGGCATATATCTATGTTACGCCACTGATTTATACTGACGTAACGCGGGTAACATCGCAGGTGCCTGACAATTATCTGCTGGCGTTTAATACCTTCCCTGACCACACGTTTCGGCATGTGGTAGCGCCCAACAACGACACCAACTATTCAACAGCCTACCTTGAGCTGAGCAAAGAACCGGTTGTGCTTGAAATCCCCGACCTGCAGAACCGCTATTATGTGTTCCCGTTGCAGGATGCCTGGACAAACAATTTTTTCCTCCCCGGCAAGCGCCTCACAGGAACCAGACCCCAAAAATACCTGATTGCAGGCCCCAACTGGCAGGGAAATGTCCCCGACGGCCTTACACTGGTTCAGTCGCCCACTAATATCGTGTGGGCTATCGGCCGAATACAGGTGAACAGCCCTGACGACCAGAAGAACTTTGTCTATCCCTTGCAGAAGCAGTTCGTGCTAAAACCGTTGTCGGCATGGCTGAACAATACTGAACAAAAGTTCGATTCATTGCATCCGCGCCGACTTTATGGCGACTTCGTTGCGGCACCCCGTAACGGCAAAAGCGTCGTGGAGATGGTGAAGAGCCTGTCTGTTGAAGCGTTCTTCAACTATGCAAACGCATTACTGACCGACAATCCGCCGTTTGAGGCCGACAGTGCCGTAGTGCGCCGGATTGCTGCTATCGGTGTGGGCGCCGGATTGAAGTTCGAGCTGGCCGGATTCGCCCCTGACATACAGGCCGCCCTCGAACAGGTGCCTGCTGACGTCTATGCCGAGTTTGTAAAGCCGCTGACCGGCAGCTTTTTCGGGAACAGGACTTCCGACCCGTTAGCCAAAATCGGCGACTACAAGTCCGATTATAACCTGCGGGCTTTGGTGGCGTTCCGCGGGCTGGGTGCGTTGCCTCCGGAAGAAGCCGTATATTTTTCCTATTATGCGGATAAAAATAATGAGCCGCTGAACGGACAAAATAACTACAGAATTCATTACGAAAAAGGGCAACTCCCTCCGGCACAGTCGTTCTGGTCATATACCGTATATGGCCTCGACCGCTATTTGGTGGAAAATCCAATCCGACGATATGCTATTGGTGACCGTAATCCGCTGAAATACAACGCTGACGGCTCACTCGACATCTGGCTGAGCGCAAAATCGCCCGGCAAAGATAAAGAAGACAACTGGCTCCCCACCGGCGATAAAGAATTTAACCTGTCATTGCGCGTTTATACGCCAACCGAAACATTCCTGAACGACCGCAACTCGTGGACAGACCCCAAACCTGAAAAGATTAATTGATTAATATTTTAATTATAAACAAAAGATTATTATGTATAAATATATACCTCTCATTGCTATAGCGGCAGGCTGTGTTCCTGCGGCCACATCAGTTGTTGTTACGCCGGACAGCAAGCCGGCCACGACATTCACTGAACGCATCAATCAGGAAGAATATCAACGCCTTGATTTCTCCGACAGCCTTGATTATCAGGATGCCACGCGCAACTTCATCGCGGCGCCCGACAGTCCTGTTCTGCTGAACGCCAGGGGCGAGCCGGCAAGCGACTTGCGGCAGTACGATTTCATCACCGGCGAGGCTCCGGCAACCGTAAATCCGGCACTGTGGCGACATGCCAAACTGACCAACATACGCGGGCTGTTCCGAATCACTGACGGCGTGTATCAGGTGCGCGGCATAGACCTGACAAATATCACTTTCGTGAAAACCGACAGCAGCTGGTTGGTGGTTGACCCGCTCACCAACCCCAATGCTACCCGCACGGCCCTGGAATTAGTGAAGAAGCATGTTGGCGACTTCCCGATAGCCGCCATCATCAGCACACACAGCCATGTGGACCACTTCGGGGGCATCTCTGGCCTGGTGTCGCATGAGGACATACGTTCCGGCAAGGTCAAATACATCGCCCCGAAAGGCTTTTTTGAAGAGGCGGTCAGCGAAAACGTCTTCCTGGGCAATGCAATGGGACGACGCGGCGCATACCAGTTCGCAACCGGGCTTCCGGCCAGCCCCATAGCCCGTGTAGATAACGGCCTGGGCAAAAATTACGGGGGACATTATGACCCGTCGGTCATCTGGGAGCCTAACCTCTCTATTGACCACACCGGACAGACGCTCAATATCGACGGGGTAGAACTCGTGTTCCAATATACCCCTGACACGGAGGCGCCTGCCGAGCTGATGTTTTTCTATCCGGCAAAGAGAATCTTCTTTGTGGCCGAGCTTGGAAGCCGTACCCTGCATAACGTGCTGCCCCCGCGCGGAGTGAAGGTCAGAGACGCCCGCGCATGGGCGGAATACCTCAACGAGGCGCTGACCCTGTTCGGCGACAGAATCGAGTATGTCGTTCCGGCTCACACATGGCCATTCTTCGGCTATGAACGCAGCCTGAACTTCCTCGAAAAACAGCGCGACCTCTACAAATATCTGCACGACCAGACGTTGCATTTAGCCAATCTCGGCCTGAACCCCGAAGAAATCGCCGCCACCATCAAACTGCCTGACGCGCTGGATAAGGAATGGTTTAACCAGGACTTCTATGGCGCCGTAAAGCACAATGTGAAAGCTGTTTATCAGTATTATATCGGCTGGTTTGACGGCCATCCGGCCAACTATAACCGGCTGCCGCCGAAGGAAGAAGCAGTGCGGTATGTGGAATGGTTCGGCGGCGAAAAAGCCGCACTCGAAAAGGCAAAAGCCAGCTACGAAAAAGGCGACTATCAATGGGTAGTGCAGGCGCTTAAATGGGTAGTGTTCGCAAACAGCAACAATCAGGACGCCAAAAACTTGCAGGCCGACGCCTTCGAACAACTCGGCTTCCAAAGCCGCTCCAGCATCTGGCGAAACATGTATATCACGGCCGCCGAAGAGCTGCGGAATGGCAACATCATAAAACGATTCCCGCAACAGCGTAAAAATTATATCTATAATCTTACTACCGACGACCTGTTCACATACCTCTCCATAGCTCTTGACGGCGCCCGTGCTGCAAACCATGCCTTTGCCATACAGTTTAACGTGACCGACGAGCGCCAAAGCTATTACGTCTTCCTGAAAAACGGGACGCTTCACCACCGCCCCGCCTCCGGCAATGAGCCGGTGCAGCTGGCAGTTACGTTACCCAAGAACCAATTGCAGACATTCGTAGCGCACCCCGACAGTGTGAAAACGCTGACAAACGCTCCCGATGTGAACCTCGCAGGCGATGCCGGAACGCTGGAAACTTTCGCTGCACTGCTCACCGACTTCAACCTCGCCTGGGATATCGTAACAAAATAACCTTAATCAACTTGATTAAAAGGGCTGAGGCTATGACTTCTTTCAATAAGGCTTGTCTCTTTTGTCTGTGGCGACCGCTCAACGAAAACAGGATTAAAGTTGTAGATAAGATTAAAGACTTGTAACTCAGCACTTTTGCATCCGATTATTGAAAAAGTTACGAAGAGTTTGTTCCATCTGAAAAGCATTTGCCGACAAAAGCGGTACCTGTACAAAAGCGAAATAACAGTCGCGTCCGGCATTATACTGAATTTATTCTTTTTAAGATTGAATAATGAACGAAGTGTCTATACTAAATTAACAATATCTGTTGAAGATTATGAAGAATATATGAAATATCTGTCATAAAAAGACAATGTAAAACATTTCTAATACAATGTTCATATTTGCTAGTGTAAAATACGGGGATTTTTCACATGTGAAATTATTTTTGCCGGTTTTGTTGGTTGGAATATTTTTTTGATATACCTTTGTACATTATTTTTTCGAAGAGAAATAAATGACAAAAAAGATACTGACTTTACCCTGCATGTTGCAGACGAGTTTTGAACGGTTTGCCGACAACACAGCCCTTGTGTTTGTGGGTGAGGCGCCGCGCACATACCGTGATTTGCAGCAGGATGTTGAGCATGTTGGACGCATGTTGCGGGCGGCGGGCATTAGCCGTGGTGCCAAAGTGGCTATCCTCAGCCAGAACATGCCTAATTGGGCTGTGGCTTATTTCGCTGTTGCCGTAACGGGAGGGGTAGTTGTGCCCATACTGCCCGATTTTCACCCCGAAGAAATCGCCAATATCATTGAACATTCCGAGGCGGAGGCGATATTCGTCTCCGAAAGTCTGTTGGGCAAGCTGAAGCCGGAGATGCACACCTCTCTGACAGTGTTCCGCACGGACGACCTGCGGCAAATCAGCGGAAAAACAGCTCCCCTGCCGGATACCCCGTTTGAATATGAGAGTGTCGGCGAGGATGACCTGCTGTCGATAATCTACACTTCCGGTACCACCGGCCGCTCGAAAGGCGTGATGCTGACCCATAAAAATATCGTGTGGACCACCCAGCAATGCCGCTCGTTGCAGCATATTGTCGGTACCGACAGGTTCCTGTCGATTTTGCCGCTACCCCACACTTTCGAAAATACGCTGGGGCTTATGCTGCCAGTCATGCACGGCGCCTCGGTCCATTACATCCGCAAGGCCCCAACACCCTCAGTACTGCTGCCCGCCTTGGCAACTGTCAAGCCGACAATCATGCTGTCGGTGCCGTTAGTTATCGAAAAAATTTATCGCAGCAAGATACTGCCGCAAGTCAACGGGAAAGCAATAACCCGCACCCTCTATAAAATCAGCCCGTTCCGCAAGCTCATCAACCGCATGATTGGCAGGAAGCTGATGGAAACTTTCGGGGGCGAGATAGTGTTCTTCGGCGTTGGAGGCGCCAAATTGGACGCCCAAACAGAGCGGTTCCTTTATGAGGCCAAGTTTCCGCTGGCCATTGGCTACGGGCTTACGGAGACCTCGCCGTTGCTGGCCGGTGCGGTGGGCAAGAACCGGCGGCTGTCGTCCACCGGAATCCCGATGGAAGGCGTCCGGCTGCGGATAGCCAACGTAAATGCTAACGGCGAAGGCGAAATACAGGCACAGGGCCCCAACGTTATGCGCGGCTACTACAAAGACCCCAAGCAGACACAGGAAGCCTTCACCGCTGACGGGTGGTTCCGCACCGGCGACCTCGGACGTTTCCGCAAAGGAATGTTATACATCCATGGCCGCATCAAAAACATGATTGTCGGTGCTAACGGCGAAAATATATATCCCGAAGACATCGAATCGGTTATCAACAAGATGGGTTATGTCCTCGAATCGCTCGTGGTACAACAGAAAGGCCGTTTAGTGGCAATGGTTCATCTAAACATGGAAGAAATCGACCGTAAAGTGCGCCAGATGAAGCAGTTCCATGACGAGACCGTCCAGAACATTAATGCCTTTATCGATGAAATACTGCTTGAGATTCAGAACAAGGTCAATGAGCAGGTAAATCACTATTCGCGTATCCAGACAGTCATCTTCCAACCGGAGCCTTTTAAGAAAACTCCGACACTTAAGATTAAGCGATTCTTATATTATCAGTAATACAGTGTAAAAATGCGGAAAAATATTTGTAGGGAACATTAAAAGCGCTACTTTTGCGGTTTAAAATAAATGTTTTTCTAAAATATGGTTCTGAATTACTACAACTGTAGGAGTAATCATGTGCTTCGAAAAGCTTATTCGGTTATTCCGTATAGCAGGGATATATTCTTTACCACACACAATTTCGGTGTGGTGGCATGGGATATGTCCAATCCGCATGACATTCAGCCGGTGAACCAGTTTGAGGTCGGACAGAGTCGCGGGCGCTTGATTAACGGGATTCTGTTCATGTGGCGGCGGACGCCGGTAGAACCGGGCGGCATCACATTGCTGGATGTTCAGAACGCTCATGATATGCGACAAATAGCGTTCATTGATTTCAAGAAAAACATAAGCTCTTTAACCGTGAGCGCGGACGGCCGCATGTTCGCCCTGACAGCAGAAGGTATTGTGGAGATAGATGTTCACGGTAATCAGAAAGTGCGGGTATCAATGTGGGATTATAATTTTCTGCACCCGACATGCGAGCCGTCCGATATTATTATTTTTGGCGACCTGCTGGCAGTTACCGGCCGCAAAGCCGGAGTAGCCATTTTCCGGATGACCCCTGACGGCCGCCTCTCCCTGCAACGGCACATCCCCTTCACCAATGGCACATCCCCCTCATCGCTCCACGTGATACCAAACCGGCAACTGCTCGTGGTCGGAAAAACAGAATCGCTATTCCTGATTGACGCTAAAACACCGACAAAAGCAAAACGCCTGAAAGCGGCAAAATATAAAAACCTCACCTTCTGCGAACACTTCCTCCAGCTCGGCAACAAAATCTTAGCCTTCGGGGTCAACCATTCCGGCGCCCCGATATGCTGCATGGCCGAAATCTCCGATTCCGGACTGACCCCGACCGACAGAATACCGCTGACAGACTGGAAAATGAAAAATAAAAAAAATGACGTCCCCCTCGGACTGCTGCAAAAAAACAACACCGTTTTAGTCTTCACCAGCGAAAGAGGTCTCGGCATCTTCGATATGGAGTGAATTTCGTATAATCCCCCTGAAAGTCTTTTATATGCACATATCTGATAAATATTACGACGAAATCTTCGAGTTCAAAGGCCAATGGGATACCCCCTCCCGATGCGGCCTGCGGATTGGCCGTAAAAACGGCAAAACTTGCGTCATCGTTACCGAACTCTACCAGGACAATCCGGGAACATCGGTAACATACGCTGGCAAATCACTGGCACAGCAGATTTGTCAGGCTAAAGGGCTGTCCCTGACCGACATCGTCTATATAGAATGTAACCCGGATGCCAATTCCAAGCTGTCGTTCTATGACGAGGAATTTTTTGAGGTCATCTTTGACGCCGGATACAGGCAGCTGTCAAAAGAAGAAATAAAAGAAATACTGCAATGAACCGGCCGGACATAGAATACAAATCGGCGGCGGAAATCGTGCATTTTCAGGAAGGAAAGCTCAAAACGGCATTGGAATATCTGAACAGCCGGTCGCCATATTATAAACAAATGTTCAAAACGAATGACATTGATGTCAGAGACATCCGCCATATCGAAGACCTGCAATCGCTGCCGTTCACCGAAAAGAAAGACCTGCAGCTGCATAACAGTGACTTTCTGTGCGTACCGCGCACGGCGATTATCGACTTCATCACCACTTCGGGGACGCTGGGCGACCCTGTAACATTTGCCATGACCGACAGCGACCTCGACCGGTTGGCCTGCAACGAGGCGCTGTCGTTCCGCTGTACTGGCACGAAGCCCGGCGATGTGGTGCAACTGATGACCACCCTCGACAAGCGCTTCATGGCCGGATTAGCCTACTTCCTGGGGCTGCGTATGCTGGGCGCAGGAATCATCCGCGTGGGAAACGGCATCCCCGAACTGCAATGGGATACCATCAACCGCATAAAACCGGATACCATCATGTGTGTCCCCTCGTTCATTTTGCGGATTATCAAGTATGCCGAAGAGCATGGCATAGACTATCGCCGGTCGAGCATCCGCAAGGTGGTGTGCATCGGCGAAAACCTCCGCGAACAGGACTTCTCACTCAACCTGCTGGGCCAGCGAATCAGGGAAAAATGGGATGTACAGCTGTTCTCGACTTACGCCTCCACCGAGATGGCTACCACCTTCGCCGAATGTGAATACGGCTGCGGTGGACATCACCACCCCGAACTGATTATCTGCGAAGTCGTCGATGAACACGGCGATGCTGTCCCCCACGGTCAGGTCGGCGAATTGGTCGTTACAACTCTCGGTGTGGAAGGCATGCCGCTGCTGCGCTTCAAAACCGGAGACCTGCTGCGCATCCATACCGAACCCTGCCGCTGCGGACGCCAATCAATGCGCGTGGGACCGGTGGTGGGCCGCTGCAACCACCTGCTGAAATACAAAGGAACTACCCTCTATCCACCGGCAATTTACGACGTCCTCGACAACACGCCATACGTGGAAAACTATGTGGTGGACGTCAGCCTCAACGACAGCGGAACAGACAACGTGCTCGTGAAAATCGGCATACGCAACACGGACATGCTGCCGGAGGCCATCATCAAGGAGCTGAAAGACCGCTTCCGGGCCCGCATCCGCGTAGCTCCGGAGGTGGAAATATGCCCCATCGACGACATCCGCAGGATAAATTCCCCCGATATTAGCCGAAAACCGGTGAAATTCAGAGATTTACGATAATCCATAAATTCCTGTGCTACCGACGGGCATGAAACGAGAACCCCGCCGAAAGGTTAACAGTTTTCGTGTTCTCGCAATAGCCGAATGTGTCCAGCGTCTTATCCCCAGGGTCGGCATACTCCAGAAGGTTAACGACCCTTACAAACCCCGGACGCCCCATGTTAAACGAGGCTTTCAGCCGGACAAACGCGGTCGGCGACAGCCGTAAACAGTAGCCCGCCGACACGTCACCCGACAGGTAATTTGCCCGCATGGAAATAAGCGGGCGGTAGCTGAGGCCTATCTGTATCGGCGCATTCGTCTGCTTCAGCCATCCGAGGCCGGCAGAAAACCCAAGGAAGGCATAATTATGGCGGCTACTGTTCCAAAAGCGGAACATCATCATCGGGCCGATGTGCTGATATTTTATATCGCCGCCAAGTACGCTCCGGAAGCTGTATTTTAACCCGTAGCCCACAGTTTTGGTCATGTAATACGTCAGGTCGGCGCACCCGTAGATGCCGGTGCGGGCGGTGGAGCGCATCTCGGCTTCCTTCCGCAAATATCCCACCTGATGCGCCATGCCCGCATCAATGCCGAACTCGGTTACCGGATACCACGGCCGAAGCCGGTTGTCATCCAGTGCACGAAACATGTTGCGGTGGATATACAGCACCGAATCCTTATGTATCTTGCCGGTCATCGCAGAATCGCCAAGCATAAACGTTATTGAATATACATCTTCCCGAAAGCTCGTGATGTCGCAGTTCAGGGTGTCATAACGAACCGTTACCAGCAAGTCCTGCGCCTGCAATGCACAGCTCGCCGACAATAATAAAACCATAACAGTAAATATCCGTTTCATAAACAGTAAATTATGTCATTAAGATTCCAGTATTACGGCACAAATGTAGTAAAATTTATGGACGCCACAGCAGAGGCGGCTCAATTTTCTTCCTGACAGTATATTTTAATCACGAAAATATACCGCATAAAACCCGTCCCTTAATTTTGGGGGCTATGCTCTGCTCATAAGTGCTTAGCCATATTCTGACGTCTTTTATTTTCCCCCGACAAGTCCAGTACCGAGTTTGAAATCAGCTTGCGCCTTATGCAGGGCAATCCTGTCTAATTTTGCATTTAAATGGTCGTGCTGTCTTTATTATATAATTGTCATGATTATTTTTCGCTTTTATTTGCAATATTTAAGTCATTATGACACAGATATTTATCGGCCAGTACTTCATCAATCCCCCATAATCTTCTCTGTTTCGCACAGCGCCGCTATTATCCGCTGATAATGCCGGATGTCATCGTATTTTGCCTTGCCGCGGCGGTCTTTCAGCCATTTTTGCGCGGGATGGATTGGCGCACAAGTTACTAATACCGGCTGGACTTGGGTTACAGGCAAAGCGCGGTGCAACGGTTAAAGCCACTGTCTATACCAAAGCCATAACAGCCGACATTCAGACTGATTTGGTACGCACAATGCCCAATACCCCGAACTCTTCATCGAAGCAAGCCGCCTGATTTTCTAAAAATATCCCCTTTCCTGAAAAATACATACTTTTGGGGGTATTGCCCTCCAATATCCCGCCGTATCTTTGCATTGTCAAATCAGATATTTTTGATATATAAGTTTTCAGGAAGATGACAAGGATTAAATTTCTGAGGAATGTGGCAGCCATGGTTGCCTGCCTTGCAGTAACGATGGCCGCCTGCGGTCAGGAAAGCAAGCCAAATTCTGCCGCTCAGAAGGGCGACAGCGCCAAAGTTGTGCAGGCAGGCGCCGACATACAAAAGGAATTGCAGCGTACGCAGGAGGAAATGAAGCAGGTAATAGCCGATTTTAAGGCGGGAAAAATCACACCGGAGGCATACAGCGCGAAAATTCGTGTGATGCCGCAAAGAAGTTTGAGGCAAATAAAAACGGATTTCTTAAATCACAAATAATAACAGTATTAACCATTTAAATTGTATTAAGATGAAAAATTTGAAATTCACATTAGTTATTGTCGCGACAATGTTGTTTTGCGGCACAGCAAATGCTCAATTGGGCGGCGTCATAAGGCGTGCGGCGGAACGCGGAGCAGAACGCGCCGTCGAGAAAAAGGCGGAACAGAAAGCCGAAGAAGAGGTGGGCAAAGCCGTTGACAAGGCATTGGAACCCGCCGAAAGAGAGCGGCAACGCGGCGAGAAGGAACTCGAAAAAGCGGTTGCCAAAGCCGACAGCGCCTATCAGGCAAGCGAAGCCGCGGAAGTTGACCTTTCCGACAGCGAAATCCCCGCAGTGGCGGATACGCCATACACGCCTTCCGAAAGCGAATACACGTTTTTCGGAATGAAAACCGGACTTGTGCAGGTCTTTGCCCAAAAAGACAAGAACGGCAAAGTTACCTCGCAAAGCCGTAACACGATTACCGCTATCACGGGCAGCAGAAACGCCTTCGCGGTTGACTACCAGAGCGAACTTTTAGACGCGAAGGGCAATCCGACTAACAAGGACAATCCGGTTATTTTGCACTACCGTGTGGTGGTGGCAAACGGCGAAATGTTCCTCGATATGAAGGGAATGTTTGGCGCAATAGATGGACTTGACGGCGTTTCGGCGTCGGGTACGGCCATGAAAATTCCGAACAGTTTGCAGGTCGGCCAGACATTGCCTGATGCCAATGCCAGCGTCCGCATCGGCTTTATCAAAATGAGTGTGGCAATGACCGAGGGCAAAGTGCTCTCGCAAGAAGATGTTACCACCGCCGCAGGAACGTTCAAGTGCTACAAAGTGTCGCAGGCAACCAAAGCGATGGGCATAAACGGCACTACCCTGACTTATTATGCCAAAGGTGTGGGGGCCGTCAAAACCGACACTCTCGACAAAAACGGGAAACTGCTGAGTTCAACGGAACTTATTTCTCAAAATTGAAAATCATTTTATTCATTTAATTGATAAGATGACGAAAGCAACTTTTTTGAGGAACCTGATAGCGACAGCCGTCTGCTTCACAGCATTCGGTGCGGCCACATCGGTTCGGGCGCAGTCTTATTATGCCGAAGAATACATCAAGAAGAGCGGCAAACTGAGCAAGAAAATCTGGGTATCGCACGAGAGCGACGCGAATCTTAAGATGCGCACCGAGACGTTTGAAATCGGCTTCGGCCTGAAGAAAGACGACAACAGTTATATCGTTGTGCGTATGGATTCGGCAAAAATGTTCACCCTGTATCCCGACACAAAGACCTACACCTATTGGGATTTGTCGTCTGTGATGAAGGATGGCTCGTTAACGTCTATGATAAACGGCAATGTGGGGGCGGCTGTGATGAAAAGCAGCAGCGTAAAGTCGGAACTGCTTGGCACGGAAGTCATTGAGGGCTATGAGTGCAAGCATTACCGGTATGCAATTACCACTACTCTTGCGAATGGCACATCGGAGACCGGCTACCGCGAGGCGTGGGTTTACGAGCCGCTCAAAATCGAGATGCAGTGGGAAGACGGGGGCGAAGTGTTCTTCATACGCAACCTGAAGCCCGGAGCGCAACCCGCGAGCCTTTTTGTAATTCCGAAGGACTATAAAGGAGCCTCCGCATTTGGGGGCAATTTTGGCGGACTGTCGGGCAAAGCCTCGGATGCCGACGTTCAGCAAAAGATGAAAGAAATACAGGATGCTCTCAACAGCGGGAACAAGTCTAAAACCGACAGCAAAGACAAGGACAAAGCCGACGCCGAAAAGATTCAGGAATTGATGAACATGCTCGGCGGTCAGAAGAAGTAATTACGGCGATGTCTGTCTATCTGTTTTTTTCCGGCGGAGCAGTGTGCGTTCTTCCGGGGTGAGGCCGATGAAATACATCAGCCACCAGCCTGCGATGCCGGGCAGCAGGCATACGGCAAGGAAGCGCCCCCATCCCGGCTCCATGATGCGGCACAGCCACCACGGTAGCGGTAATGCCAGCGCCAGACACAGCCATGCAGGAACCAGCGTATTCCGGATGAACGCCACAAAGGGCATGTTCATAAGTCGGGAAACGATAGCGATTCTTACGAACAGGGCGATTACAGATACGCAGATGCTCACGTATGCTGTGGCTTGCGGCGGATAGCCCAGCCACAGCAGCAGATATGATACGGGCAGTATCAGCAGTAGCAGCCCACCGATAATGCTCTGGTAGAGTTTGATTTGTCCGGTAGCTTGTGCTGCGGTCATCAATGTGCCGGAGATGCAGTCAATAAGCGTGTTGATTGCGGCCAGTCGTGCAAACAGCACCATCAGGTGGCTTTGAGGGCTGCCGAGCCATATCTTCAGGACAAAATCGGTCTCGAAAATGACAGGCAGGCATACAAACTGCATCAGGAAGAACGAGAATTTTGCGCCGCGAAAGAGCAGTTTGAGCATGAAATCGCGGTTGTCGGCGGCATACGACTTGATAATCTGGGGGTTAATGGCCATCTGCAGATTAACATACAGGCCGCTCAATGCGCCGGTGAGTTTGTATGCCATATCGCGGGCTGTATTTACGACCGGCATAAAGAACATATTAATAACTATATTTATTCCGGTGGTCATGGTCATGTAAGCGGCATTTCCCCACAGGTTCCATCCGGCATAGCTAAGCAGGGTGCGCCATAATTGCCGGTCTTTGACGAGCCTGTATTTACATTCGGTATAATTTCGCAGGCAAAAGAACACATAAAAGCTCTGCATCAGCAGCGTAACGCCCAGCGACAGGCAGGCGAAGAAAATCATGCGGTCGTAGCCGAACATTCCAAGCATAAGTGCAATTGCTAACCGCAGTCCCACGTCTGCTACGCTCACCAATGCGAAGACTTTCAGCCGTTCATGGGCGATAATCATTGATGTATAGGGGATTACGAGGACATCGATGATGACCATTGCGATGGTCAGGAAGAACACCCAATTTGCGGCAGTGAGGCGGTCGGCGGGGATATTTGGGTGTCCCGAATTAAGCCACCATGCGCCGAGGGGGCCTACGAGCAGCATGACCAGCAACGCTAACAGCGAATAGATATTTACGAAAGTCGAGAAAGTGCGGGACAGTTGGGGGTAGTTTCTTTCGCCGAGGTCGTATGCGAGGAAGCGTTGTGTGGCCTGCGACATGGCGGCGATGAGGAATGAGCACATCGTAGCCAGCGAGCCGACCACGGAATAGATGCCGTTATCGGTTTCGCCCAGCATTTGCAGAACTATGCGGGAAGTGTACATGCCCGTTACCGTTGCCAGCGCCATCCGTCCGTAGAGCGCCAGTGTGTTGCTGACGATGCGGCGGCTGTTTCTGGCGTTCTCTGTTTCCGGCATAACTGTTTCTGTCATAGTTGGATAGGTCGCCCGTAATAGAAGTCGAGGATTTTGGTGCGGAACAGGAAATCGAACTGTGCCTGGACCAATTCTAAGCGGCTTTGGGTGAGGCGGCTTTGGGCTTCTGCGAATTCGTAGGTGGTTGATTTGCCCGCATCGTACCGTTCCTGCACGTGCCTGACCGATTCTTCGGCGGCTTTCACGGCCTGTGCCAGCGCTTTGTATCGTTCCTGGGACACAACAGCGTTGGTGTAGGCTGTCTGGATTTCCTTGAACAGTGTTTTTTTGGTGTTCTGCAGTTCGAGTTCCAGATTGCTGACTTCGAGTTCGGCCAAGCTGAGCTGGTTGCGCAGTACTTTCCGGCTATATATTGGGGTTTCTATTCTGACGCCCAGAAAAGTCGTGCCATTGTCGCGCAGCTGGTTGCCAAATGAGGAATTATAGCGGCTGTCGAGGCGTTCCAATCGGAAGTTATGATTGTAGCTTGTGGAGTAGCCGGCGATGAAGTCGAGTTGCGGATACATGGCGGCGCGGGTGATTTCCATGTTTGTGCGGGCGCTTTCCACTTGCAGTTGCAGGGACTTGATGAGCGGTTTTATTTCTAAGGCTGTGTCATAGACAGTTTGTGGAGAATGTAGCTCGTCAATACTTTTTTCTATTGCGGCGGTTGAATCCGGGGCGACGATGTCGAAGAGCGGTTCTTCGAGTTCCATAGCCTGGCGGAGTTCGAGCAGTGCCAGCGTTACGTTGTTGGAGGCTTCCACGAGGGAGGCGTTGTTACGGGCTACTTCTGCCTCGATGTCGAACAGCTGTGTTTCGGCCAGTCGGCCTTCTTCCACTAATGCGCGGGTGCGGTCAGCCTGCGATTTGCTCTGCTGTAGCTGTGTGGCATACACTTTCTGCGTTTCCCGATAGAAGAGCGCCTGCAGGTACATTTGTGTGATGTTCAGGGACATGTCGTCTTTGGCGCGGTTCAGGTTTTCGGTGGCCACCTGCAGGTCTATGCGGCCTTTTTCGATTTCGTGTTTTATTTTATAGCCGTGGAATATTGGGGTAGCGCTGCCTATGCTGAAAGAGGAGTTCCATTGTGAGGAGTTGTCGGGGCGGTCGTCGCCGGTTTCCACCCGCTGGAAGCTCATGGTGTTTTCCCCGCTGGCGCTGAGGTTGGGATGTGTGCTGTGCCGGTACGTATCAAACTGGATATCAGCGCGGGCGCGCTGTAACTCTATCTGTTTGATGGATATATTGTTGTCTATGGCATAAGCGATGCACTGCTCCAGCGTCCACCGGTCATTTTTGCGGTTGATGCGGCGCACAACGGTGCGCTTGGCGAGCGTCGAATCCTGCGGCACACTGATGTTGACATTCTGCCCCTCTGCTACGAAGCAGCATACTGTTATCATTAAAAAAAATACTGTCCGTTTCATACAATATAATATACAAAGGTAACACTTTTTTGAATATGCTGTATCCTTTCCAGTTTTCGGGCAGCATTTCTCTAAAATTTCACAAAGGGGCTGTATGAAAGGCCTTCTGTCATTGCAGTTGTTGCGGGCACCTTCTGCAAAATAAGGATACCTGCCCCTGCTCTCCTTTCAGGAATTGGGAATCGCACATGCACATGAATCACGATTCCCGTGAGCAGGGGCAGGAAGTACCGTTAATCAAGTTCTAATTCTGAAAGTAGAATTTTTATTCCTGGCTATATTTTTGGAACTGTTCTTTAATTTTGGCGGTGGCAGCGTCGCCGGTATGAACCAATGTTCTAAATCGGAGGGTAGTGGCGTCGCCTTTGGCAAATTTTGTTGTTTTGCCGTCTTGCGGCCAGAACAGTGGGGTAGGGGAGAAGAAGCCGTAGTCACGGGTGAACCATTTGTAGGGGTATCCGTAGTTTGACGGGTGTTGCAGGATAGCCACGCCTTCCACTTTGCCCTGGCGGGCGCCGTAGCAGTCAATCCATGCAGAGGGTTCTCCGAAAGTGCCTTTCTCGCTTTTTTTACCTTCGGCATTGAGCATCGTTCCGCCGTTAATCACGGCAATGTCGGGGTCAACGCGGATGCTGAACAGCGAGTGGTTGGTTTTCTGGATTGTTATGTCAAGCAGCGCTTCGAGGGTGATGTCGAAGTCGAGCTGGTACAGTTCTTTGGAGGGTGCCGTGATTGTGATTTTGCGCAGGTCTTTGATGGGGGCCTGTGCGCCGGGGCGTTTCCAGATGCACTCGTTGCGGATGACCACCGTGTCGGGGCCGTTTTTGACTATTTCTGCGCTGAGCGACACTATTTGGCCGCGGTCGAGGCCTTCCTGCCAATAGTTGCCGCCATTAACGAGGTCGCTGCCGAAGAACACCGAGCTGTGATGCGGGTAGTTGCCGTTGCGCATTGACGTTACCGATGCGCCGGACGGACCGTTAAGCGGGAAAAAGAACGGGTATTTCTCTTCCGCGCTGAAGATGTAGTTTGTAAACAGGGCGCCGCCGATGTTCACCTCGATGCGCGAGCCGATTTTTGTCGCGCCAAGTTTGACCTGTCCGCCCGCATATCGGGCAGACAGGACCAAACATATAACAACCAAAGATATTTTTCTCATTAAAAACTTATTTTTACTAATTGAAATTCAGATACAAAGATAGCTGTTTTTTTTTACAGGGTGTATGCCCCCACTTCGGGGACGAAGATATTTTTTGTGTTGCCGGAAGCTGTCAATGCGGTAATCCTGAAATACCGGCCGGTTTTTGCGTCCGGAAATTCGAAGAACTGCACGACGTTGGCAACATTTTGTACCAGATACGGGTTTGCCCGCACCGGTGTCCAGGTTACGCCGTCTGTGCTGACCGCTATTTCTATGGAACTTGGCGTTTCGTTTCTTACGGAGGCGAAGGTCATGGTTACGCCGTTAAAAGTGATTACGCTGCCCATGTCTATTTGCAGCCAGTGGGGATAGTCCTGCTGGGAGAGGGCGACGCCCGTCTCTTTATGAGTGCCGCCGATTTCGTTGACCCAGGCGGTTGACATGCTGCCGTCGATGGTATAGGAAGGGGGGCGCCATGAGCTGCCTGACCGGGCGTCGAAGCTGGAAGCGGTGGCGGTCCAGGCATTACGTGACAGGATTTTCAGCCCTCGAGCCTTGACGGATACAGGTGCAGTGTAGAATGTGTCAATTGCTTGTGGCTCAGGTATATATACGGTTGTATATTCTAAATACGGGTCAGTGTCGAAGTCGAAGTCGTCAATATATGTACTGTCGGCGTCTGCGGCAATATTCAGGACGGTGTTGTCGCCGGAGGTTGACAGGTATGTCAGCTTGACGCCCAGCGATGTGTCGTCCACGTTGCCCCAGGCGATAGCCAGCACCCCGTCTTCGTAGGCGGCGCTTTTGAGCAGCTTGTTAAGCAGGGTCTTTTCGTAGCTGTCGCCATACACTTTACCGGTAACGTTGACAGGAACCGAGCGGTTGCTTTGCCTGTCGAAGGTATAGATGGTGAAGGAATACGGGCCTTCGGGCATGTTGGTGAGTGTGGCGCTGACCATGTCGGTGTTGCCGGTGGCGTTAATCTGCACGACCGAAGAATCGGCGTCGTAGTTCCAATAGATTCTGGCGGTGGCCACATTGGGGTCG
Organism: Bacteroidales bacterium; assembly: GCA_031272965.1. Lineage (GTDB taxonomy): Bacteria > Bacteroidota > Bacteroidia > Bacteroidales > Prolixibacteraceae > JAISSS01. The sequence goes on from JAISSS010000027.1 coordinate 19,359, forward strand.
TTAAAGATTTGCCAGTCTAAGCGGATGCGGTTCTTACCGGGGAATACGGCGACGGAATCGGCGGCGGCGGGATAGATTCTCTCTCCGTCGCTCCACAGGTCGCGGTAGGTGTTATCCATGCTGGTGCATGAGAGGGCCAGCATACATGCGGTCAAATATAAACTTTTGGTTAAATTAAGAGTCTTCATAATCAGTACTGTTTATTCGGTTTCGATATCGCCCCAGAAGGCTATTTCGGAGAGGTACATGTACGTAACTCCGCCCCAGTTCTGTAGCAGTTTTACGCGGACGTATTTGACGGGGGAATTGTCGGTGAACTCGAAGTCTTCGCCGTCGTAGCAGGCATATTGGATGTCTTCGTCTGTCCAGCGGGCGTCGCCGGAGGGTTTATAGGAATCGAATCTGCCCAGCAGTTGCCAGTTCTCCCAGCTGCCGTCGATTGGGGGGGCATTGGAGCCATATATTTCGATGAGTTTTGGGGCGCCGTTTGAATATTGGCCGTCGGAGCCTGTGCCGGAGCTGGCGGCTAAGCGGTGCCACAGCTTCATGCGGCTCAGGCGGGCAGTAACGCCTAAGTCTAAGGTGAACCATTGCGGGATGGGGGTGTTCGGTTTGGTGTGGAATGCGGCAGTGCTGCCCCATACGCCGTCCCAGACGGTTTCGAGGCGGTAGCTGTCGCTCATGTGCGGCTCGTAGGTGTCGCTCGGCAGATGCACTGCGGCGAACTTCAGCCGGTCTAACTGCTGCTCATACCACGGGGTTACGGCCACAAACAGCGTGTCCGACTTGTTGCTCCAGCGGTCGAGTGTATAGACGGCAAATGTCCGCTCGTCAGTGGAGAACCCGCGAATGGAGAACTGCCCTTCGGGGGCCTTCGTATAGTACGTATAGACCTGATAATAGTCGCCGACGGAATCGGTAGTCAGCACTATTAATTTGAGGTCGGCTTTACTCTCGTTGGCGAAGTTCACTTTTGCCCCGCCGAAAGTGGCCTCTATTTCCAGCGAATTGTAGGTTGCGCTGTAAGGCGGGGTCTGCGGGGTTATTTCTACGGTTTTCGGGGCCGATTTTTTGCCGCTGTGCGACACGCTGTAGAGCGTGATGTTGCGCGTTTTTGTGTCGGCGAAGCCTTCCACTGTGATGCTGTTGCTGTAAACCGAAGCTTTTTTGTTGTGCAGGATGCCGTCTTCGAGTTCGTATTCGGCCACCACATACATAATATTGCTGTTTTTGGGCAGAGTGTAGGTGATAGTGGCGCCGCCGGGGATTCCTGTGGCGTTCACGTCGCTGACTTCGGCGGGGGTGACGTCGTCGGGAACCGGTACGCCCTTGTCGATTTCTTCGCAGGAGGCCAGCATCATGGCGAAGGCCAGCAGTAGCGGGGCGCAACAGGCGGTCAGTATGGTTGTGCTGCGCTTTCGGTTGTTGGCGGTATCAGGAATTTGTTTCATAGCGGGTATATATATATTAAGTTCATAATTCATGATATTAAAATGTTTTATTTCCATCCGGGATTTTGCACTAATGTTGGATTTGCAAGGATACAGTTTTCGTTCAGCGGCCACAGGTAGTCGCGGGTGTTGAACGTCTGATTTTCCACTAATCTTTCGCGGTAGTATCCCTGTTCCGAGCTTTGGTCATAGTCCCATCCGGTTATTGCGCTGTTCCATTCGGTGGTTCCTGTTTTCCAGCGGCGCACGTCCCAGAATCGGGAGCCTTCGAAGGCGAGCTCTATGGTTCTTTCGCGGTGGATGATTTCCCTCATGCCTTCCTGGGTGGTAAACTTTGTGGACGTGGTGTAGTTTGTCCAGGCGTCTTCCACAGTGGGCAGTCCGGCGCGTGTGCGGATGGTGTTTACGTAGTTATACACGTCAGGGTCGGGGTTGTCATAGACCTCGTTGAGGGCTTCGGCATAGAGCAGGTAGAGGTCGGCTAATCTGATGACCGGCCAGGGGTAGTTTTCGGTGGTATAGGTGCTGCTGGTGCCGACCACGGCGCTCAGATAATGCACATATTTTTTCGGGTATATGCCGGTGGTATTGTAGGAATCCTTATTGATAGGGGATGCGGCCTGTCCTGCTTTGCATTGCAGATAGAGGATGTCGGAGCCTTTGTCGTTGTTATGTCCCTGTCCATACCATATTCCGCCGTCGAATCCCAGCCATGCGTAGTAGCGGGGTTCGCGCCGGAAGTTCAGCTGTGCGGTGATGTATCCCTGCTTTATGTAGAAGCGGTCGTCGGATTCGCTTTCGCGCAGGGAGAATCGGTTGGCATAGTCCCAGGATGTGTCTTCGGTAATTGGGACGCCATTTTCGGAGTAGAACATTTCGGCCATTTTCAGGGGGACGCCGATGTTTCCGGTGGCACCGGTATTGGCCACCAATGCGGGGTCGAGGCCGCGCGGGTGAGCATTGCGCTGCAGGCCGCTGTTAGTCATCCAGCTGTTGGTATTTCCCCAGATGATTTCGGAGTTCCACTTGTCGCAGAAGGCGTTGCGCAGGGTCAGCTGCTGTATTGTGGTGTCAGAGAGTGCATCCATCTGCATGTATCCGGGGGTAAATACATAGAGTTTATGTCCTATCGAATCGCAATAGTCGATAGCTTTTTTGCAGGCGGTGGCGGCTAATTCCCACTTTTTGGGGTCTTCTGTGGTGTTGAACAGCGGGGTTCCGTCGTGGTTTGTAAAACCTCTGTAATCGCTGTTGCCGTTGAACAGCGGGCTGGCGGCCGTAACGAGCGCTTTGGCCTTTATAGACAGGCATATTGCTTTGGTGATGCGTCCCAGTTCGGAGACGTCATACTGAATCTGGTCGGGCAGGTCCCGATATGCCTCGTCGAGCAGCGTGATGATATAGTCGAAGCACTCGTCCACCGGTGAGCGGGGGATTTTCACCTCGTCAGGGGAGGCCGAAACGGGCAGGTTGCTCTTTATCAGCACTACCGGGCCGTAGCATTGCACTAACCACAGGTGGTAATATGCCTTGAGGAACTTGGCTTCGGCGGTCCAGCGCCGTCTCTCTGACGGGTCCATGTCCGGCACGGCCTCGATATTTTCGAGCAGGACGTTGCATTGGCGGATGCCTTCGTAGAGGTCTTTACCGCCGTTACCGCCCTGCCATTCGTTGAGGTAGGGGTTTACGACTTTCTGGGCACCCCGTGCGATGTATGCGGCATTGTTGTTATTGGTGATGTTGAGCCACAGCTCGTCGCAGCCCAGAATGCCCGGGTCTTCCGCGATAGTGCCGTGGTCGGGCATGTAGGAATAGCAGGTAAACAGGAACCGCTCGGCCGTGCTGCGCATGCGGAAGGCGTAGTCGATGGTGGCGATATTGTCGGGGGTAACGTCCAAATAGTCGTTGCACGAGCACAATTGCAGGGCAAAAGTGAAGATGATTAAACGTTTCAGGGGTATATTTTTCATAATTGTATGCATTTTACGGTTCATAATCAGAATGATACTTGAAGGCCGATGTTAAACACTTTTTGGATGGGGTATCCTAATCCGTTGCCGCCCATCTCCACGTCCCACAGCTTGAAATTGCTCCACACGAGGGGGTTTGTGGTTTGCAGATAGAGGCGACATTTCTTCATGAGCAGCTTGTCCAGGGTTCGTTGGGACAGGCTGTATCCTATTTCCACCTGTTTGAGGCGCAGGAACGAGCCGTCGCGCATAAACCAGGTAGATGTCTGATAGTTATTGGTATTTCCGTCGCCGGTGGTGCTGAAGCGGGGCCACAGGGCATAGATGTTTTGGTTGTCTTCGCTCCAGTGGTCGGCGGCGTAGGCAGCCAGCAGCTGATTCTGCGGCCAGCCGGACAGCGATTCACCGCTGTATCGAAATTCCATGAACGGGGCGGTGGCCTGCGCATTAATCCAGAACGATTCGCGGGCAAGTCCCTGAAAGAACACCGAGAAGTCGAAGCCTTTGTAGCCTGCGGAGAAGCCGAATCCATAGACTATTTCGGGCGAGGTAGGGTAGCCTATCGGGGCGCGGTCCAAGTCGGTTATCTGGCCGTCGTTGTTGACATCCCTGAACTTGATGTCGCCGCCCTGATATTTACCGTAGTTCTGCACGGGCGATTTGGCGGCTTCGGCATCGTCAATAAACAGGCGTTCTGCCAGCAGCCCCCACGTCTGGTTGATGGAGTATCCCACATGCGAGAGCCACGGCATATTTGTATAGTCGTATTCTTCATATACCTCAAACTGGCTGGCGGCATACGTGAAGTTGGCGCGGGCCTGTAGCCACAGGTCCTTGTTGAACGACTTGTTATAATCCACCGACAGGTCGATGCCTTTAGCTCTGGCTTCGCCGATGTTTGTGCGCGGCTGTGCCGACAGGCCCATTTCGGCGGGCGTGGCGGCGCGGGTCTGCAGGATATTTGTTCGATGCTCCTTATACAGGTCTAACTGGACTTCGATGGTTTTAAACAGGCCGAGTTCCAGGCCGAGGTTTGTTTTCAGCGCCTTCTCCCACGTGATTGCGGGGTCAGAATAGCGGCTGATAGACATGCCGTTACGCTGGTAGTTGTTCTGGTCGCGTCCGAAGGAGGCGCCGTAGCTGGAGTTGTTCATATTGACCTCTGAGAGGTACATGAAGCGGTCGGACGAGCTGCCGATAGCGTCGTTTCCGGTAAGCCCTTCGGTGAACTTGATTTTCAGGTTTGAGACGGTCTCTTTCAGGGGCGTCCAGAATTCCTCGTTAGACACTAACCAGCCCACACCTACGGACGGGAAGAATCCCCACCGGTGGCTTTCATGGAACCGCTCGGAGGCATTGTAGCCGAAGTTGAACTCTGTGAAATAGCGGTTGTCGTAGGCGTAAGTTGCGCGGCCTGCGAATCCCACGTTGCGGTATGGCAGCGACGATTGCAGGGATGATACCTCGCCGGTGAGCTGGTTTTGTACCATAAACACTAACAGGCCGCTGACCGCATGAGTGTCTTTATAGGTCTGTGAGAAGTTCAGCGCCGATTCCGAATAGAAGTTGGTGGAGATGGTGCGGCTGCCCGGCACATAGTTGAGCCATTCGGTGCCGCTGTCCTCATTGAGTATTATCAGTTTATAGGTATTTGCCCGCTGGTCATAGCTGGTGGCCTGATACCAGAACGGGGTATATTGGCGGGTAACGTCGAAGTAGGCGTTGCGGGTGGTGCTGGCTAAAATCCGGAAATCAAGCCCTTTTATCAGCGCCGACAAGTCCTGTCGCACCTCGAACTGTGCCGACATGTTTGAGCGGGAGTAGTCCATATAGCCTTTCACCATGTCGGCATACGGATTCAGGTAGGGATAGTGGTCGTCGTCCTGGTAGTTGCCGAACATGATGTGTTTCACGTAGAGATGTTCCTCGTCAATGGGGTAGTAGGCGGGGAACATTACGGGGTTTGTGCGCATCACATTGCGATAGACTTGTGTGCCGCTGCCGATAGGGCCGGTGTATTCGTCGAAAGTGCCGCTGATTTTGAAGTCCATTTTGGTGCTCTTTGTGATATTGATATTGACATTTGTGCGTAATTGATACGTTTTCAGGTCAATATTGCTGTTGAAGTTGTTCCGTTTATCTACTTTGAGCAAGCCGTTGTTCTGCACAAAAGAGCCGGCCACGTAGTATCGGGCTACTTTTCCGCCGCCGCTGATGTTGAGGTTTACGCGCTGGTTGCTGGTATAGTCTTTGAGGAGTTCTTTCCGCCAGTCGGTAACGGGGAATACCACGGGATTTATTCCGGCAATGGTGTTGTCGATTTTCTGTTCCTGGTATGGCAGTTTGCCGAGCGGGTCGCGGGTCAGTACGGCCTCGTTATGCATCCGCATGTAAGTGATGGGGTCGGCCAAATCGACGTTACGGGTGGGCATTGATATTGAGTTTTCTATTCGCACCTGTATGTTTGCCGGGCCTTCCCGACCCTCTTTGGTTTGGATGAGTATGACGCCGTTGGCGGCCCGACTTCCATAGAGTGCGGTGGCCGTAGCGTCTTTCATGATGGAGAAGTTCTCAATGTCGTCGATTGACAGCCGTGAGAGGTCGGTAGTGGAGCTCTCTATTCCGTCGATGAGAATGAGCGGGTCTTTTTTGTAGCCGAAAGTGGTAACGCCGCGGATGAAGAAGTCGGCATTGTCGGCGCCCGGTTCGCCGCTGCGCTGGTAGGAGATGACCCCTGCCAGCCGTCCGGCGAAGGCGGTGGTCAGGTTGCTTGACGGCACCCGCAGTGAAGCGGGATTAACCGTAGTGATGGAGCCTATTGAGGCCTCCTTTTTCTGCGTTCCCAGAGCTACCACGACGACCTCGCCCACTTCGGCGGTTTTCTCGCGCAGCTGGACAAAGAGATTGCCCACAGACCGCACGATGATATGGTTATAGACTTGGTAGCCGATGAACGAAACCTGCACTGTGTCGCCCACGTTGCCGCGGATTGTGAACCGTCCGTCAGGGTCGGTGGTCGTCCCCAGGGTGGTGCCTTTGATGACCACAGTGGCGCCGGGAATGGGCTGCGGCGTCAGCTCGGAATCGAACACCGACCCGCTGACAGTCTCCCCGCCTTGCTGGGCAAAGCCATTATAACCGCCCGTCAACATGAATCCCGCAATCATAATGGACTGAATTAACGGCCTTATTTTTGGCCTGTAAGATACGTAGTGTTTCATACTTTTTCTGTCAAATTTTACGATGATTAGGTCTTTTTTAACTTGCAAAATCGCAACTCAAATTCGGGACAAAAGTACGCAGTCTAAAAGTACCGTACAAGTACTTTTATTGCAAAAAATGATATTTTTATTGCAAGTTTCCAACACAATACTGAAATATGTGCAAAATCCGCACCACCCAACCCTTTAATCCCCATTTTTGATTAGTCCGGCGGAAAATTACATAATAATTTGGGATTTCACAGCTCAAAAAGCCGCCGTACTTTTGCAGTGTAATTTATAACGTCGCATGGAGATGAAAAAACTGTTTATATATGGCGTGTTATTGTTGTGCACTGTTGAGGCGTTGGCTCGGCAGGCGGCTATGGATACTGTGCTGACTGCCACGATTGACGAGGTGGTTGTTACCGGCCAGTTTGTGCCGCAGTCTTTACGGAGTTCGCTTTTTAAGGTAAAGGTCATCGGTAGCGCCACCCTGCGTCAGAAGGCCGCCGTAACGCCTGAATCGGCGCTGAACACGGTAATGGGCATACGGCTGAACAATGACATGAACACCGGCGAGACCGACTTTGAAATCATGGGCATGAGTGGCCAGAACGTTAAAGTGCTGCTCGATGGTGTTCCGCTGGTTGACCGTTCCTCGACGCGGCAATGCCTGAGTCAGCTCGACGTTAACACTATTGCCCGTATTGAGATTGTTGAAGGCCCCATGTCGGTGAACTATGGCGCTGATGCGCTGGCAGGGGTGGTCAATATTATCACCAAACAGGCTACGCCCGACGCAGGCCGCCTGTCGCTGTCGGCCAAAGTGCAGGAAGAAAGCGCGGGCAGTGAATACAGCCCCTTTGCAGGCAAGGGACGGCACAATGAAAATATCAGCGCCGGTTATACCTTTAATAAAGGGTTCTATGTTTCGGCCGCCTTCACGCGCAACGCTTTCGGAGGATGGCAGGGCGATTTGACCGGCCGCAAAAAGCAGTGGCACCCCAAAATGCAGTACCTTTCCGGCCTGAAAGCGGGCTATTCCGGCGCAAAAACCACGGTATGGTACCGCCTGGATTATCTGAACGAGAACATACTGACCGAAGAAGACGTGAACAGTGTTACCAATATGACGTCTGACTGTGAATTTATAACAGGGCGTTATACGCATTTGCTGCAGGGCGGGCATACAGTCAGTTCCCGTCTGCGCATTGATGTGGCCGGTTCGTGGCAGGACTATCACCGGCGGACGCGCACCACGCTTATACATACTGATACCGGCAAACGCACACTGTCGCTGGCAGATGGTGCACAGGCGCAGATAGACTACAGCAGTCTGTTCGGGCGACTCACGGGCGTCTGGACAGCCTCCGATGTGTTGAGCCTGCAGCCGGGCATTGAATATCACTCCACGGAAGGAACAGGCGACCGCATCGACGGTACGCGGGCTGTTACCGATGCGGCTGTGTTTGTTGCGGCAGAATACAGGCCTTTTCGGTGGCTGAATATCCGGCCTGGGGTGCGTTCTTCGCACAATTCAGCCTACGATGCGCCGCCGGTAACGCCATCGCTGAACGTCAAGTTTCGCCCGTGCGAAGCCGTTGACCTGCGGCTGTCATACGGGCGCGGCTTCCGTGCGCCGTCGTTGCAGGAGCTGTATTATTCTTTCCACGATGCCAACCACAACATCGACGGGAACCCTGACCTGAAAGCCGAAGACTCTGACAGCTATATGGCTTCCGTAACGTGGCGCAACCGCGCTGCGGCTGTACAGCTGTCGTCAGCCCTGTCCGGATTCTTTAACGACTTTCGCAACCGCATTTCGCTGGTGGAATCGTATGCCGATGCCGGACTATATACCTATTATAATATAGACCGCTACCGCACTGTGGGCTTGACGCTTGAAAGCGGGCTGCAGTGGGCGGCGTTGCAGGCGGATGTGGGGGTTGCCTGCGTAGGGCGTATGAACAGCTATTATGGCGACGCGCAGTACAGCACGGTCGAGATGAGCCGCTACCGGTTTTCGCCGGAGATTTCTGCGGGCATTTCGTGGGCGCCTGCACGGGTGGGCACCTTCAGCCTGTTCTACAAGATGAATGGCGCCCGACGGGAATATACTCTTGACGGGACCGACTTGAAGCTGCTGGGCATTGACGCTTACCATTGGCTGGATGTTACGCTCGGCAGAACGCTGGGCGCTCACTGGCTCGTGCAGGCGGGCGTCAAGAATCTGCTGAACGTTACTACAGTCCGCAATACCGGCGGCAGCGATTCGCCGCATGACAGCGGCACGGGTATAAGCCATGCCGGTTATGGACGTTCCGCCTTCTGCGCGGTAATTTTCACTCTTTAAATGAACATTTATTTTTTATATATCAAAATTAGTTTTAATCATGAGAAGAAGTATTTTTACAACTATTAAAAGGGGGATTGTTTTCCCCTGTGTATCGGCGCTGTGCCTTGCCGCATGCAACGACAAAGATGCGCCGCTTCCCGACAACACCGCCAATCTGTCGGCGGCAGAGCTTGGCCTTGACGAGAGCCAGACGGCCAAGTCGTTCCTCGTAACGCTTGACCGCGCCGCAGAGGAGGCGCTAACAGTAACCCTTGAGGTGGCCAATAGCGGCGCCGCCTATGGCGCGCAATACACCACCTTGCCGCCGCTTAACGGAGGCATCATCACGCTGAGTATTCCTGCCGGACAGACGTCGGCGGAAGTAACCGTAACCAAGACGGGCGACGCGCTGTTTGAAGGCACGGAGACCGTTACGTTCAGTATCGCCACAGCTTCCGGCGACGTCGTTGTGGGCGACCGTAAGACGCTGCTGTTGACCTTCGGGGCAATCGTTTCGGAAGGGGGAACGCTTACGCTGCAAGGCGGAGAGGGCGGCGCAAATGCCATAAATTCGGTGTTCGTGGACTTCAGCACCAACGAAATGGTGACGGCAGAGCGCAAATCGTGGAACTTTGCCCTCTACACGGGCGGCAGGTTCGCTGTGCTACTCAACAATACCACCGGCAGTACGGCTGTGGAGGCTACCGGCGGCGAAACGGTCGGCACGGTAATCCCGTCGGCTGATTCCGCCGTCTATGCGGCCAGCCTGAAAATCGGCATGGGCGCAGGCTCCTTCGATATCGTGGACGACATCGCCGGCGACCTCGACAAGAGCGTCATCAAAGAAGGTAAAGTCTATATTGTCAGCCTCGGTGATGGCCAGACGCCTCTGTATAAGGTCAGGGCAACGCGCAAAGACGCTAATACATATACCATGGAATATGCCCCCGCCAACAGCGCGACCATCAGCACGGTTGACGCGGCAATAAACGCCGACTGCGATTTCACATATATCTCAATCGTGGAGGGCAAAGTGGTCAGCGTGGCGCCGCCAAAGAAGAAGTGGGACATCGAATGGACACGTGCCACCTACAAGGCCAGCGCCACGATTCCCTACATTTTTTCCGACTTCGTGATTATTAATTACCTCAACGGGGTGCAGGCAGTGCAGGTTGATGCGGCCACAGTATCTTACGAGACATTCGCGGCGGCTGATGTCAGCAGCCTGACGTTCTCGTCCGACATTGATGTCATCGGCGGCAACTGGCGGTCAACTACCGGCTCCGGCATCTATCAGGACCGCTTCTATGCGGTGAAAGACCCGGCCGGAAATGTCTATAAACTGCGCTTCCTCAAGTTCGGCGTCGGCTCGGACGGCGGTGTGCGGGGCTATCCCGAAATTGAATATGCCTTAGTGAAATAGTGGGATAAGAAGACGCTAAAAGCCAAACAGTTACACTTTTATTCATATCGATGCAATAGCATCCCACAATGTTCAACTACCGAGGGCATGGAGAGCACAGAGAGCAACTCTGTGAACTCTGTGCTCTCTGTGGTTTTCGATATGACAGTCCGCAAAACGTCCCCTAAATGTCCTCTATACAACTGCTGCGAAAGCGGAGGTCGAAAGCCGTCCCGTCCATTTTTTTTTAACAGCCTGATATTTCGGACGAATGTAAAGAAAACTGCTAAATCCCCCGATTTTTTCGGGTTTGTGGAAGCCGATTTTACGGTCAATGTTATTTTTTTGTAAAATCTCACATAAAAAGGGTGGTAAAATGAATAATGTTGTTGATAAATTTTCTACCTTTGTATTCGTAAATAGGTTTACTATTGAAAAATGCAGTCGAAAAGTGGCTGTAAAAACCGCAGTTTATGTGGCGGCGGTGCGGATTTGAGATGCTGAAAGGCATAGACGGTTTGCGCGGCGTGGCAGGAGCTGCAAAAAAGAGGATTGAATTTTCGGCGTCAAGAGGCGCCGGAGAGTTGCCCGGCATAATCCGGCCGTGGCGTTATGAAATTCACCGCAGGCATTGCCTTCGGGGGCATGTTGCAGGCGATACACCTGTAACATCTTGTCGCAGACAGCAATGTTTGCAGAACGCATAACGGACGGGCGCCTGTGACAAACGTGTTACAGACGGGCAGAGCAGTGAAACAGGGACATTGATGCAGAGAAACAGGGGTGCCGTTTATGGAGTTTAAAACACTGGATACAGTTTTCCACCCGACATTACCCATCCCGCACCCATGTTCATATCTCTTCGGCAAGAAGCCTCAAGTATGTCAGCTCCGACGTGTTGTCGGGGCAGCTGTTCTCCGGTGTTTGAGGTGGTAATTTCCCCCGTGATGACGCATGGAGAGGATGGAAACATTGAAATGAATTGAAATTGTTATAAAAATGAAAAAGAATTTGAATCTGGCAGTAATCTTATCAGGATTGGCAATGATAATCGGCGCATGTTCTCAGGAAAACGGCACTACGCTTCCTGACGACGAGCTTGTCGAGGGCTTGCCGACGGTGGCTACGTTCAGCTTTTATGGCGATGGCGTATCCGAAAGCGTGGCTGTGGCGGAGCAGAACGTTCCGGCGACGCGCGCCGATGCGGACTTCAACTCCGGCGGCAAATCGCTCAGCGAGACTGACGAGGGGCGCATCGTAGCCACCGATGTGAAGATGCTCATCTTTGACTACAACAGTAAACGCCTCGAAAAGAAGGTTGACTTCTCGTCGGCTTCCTCTGTAACCGTACAGGTAACGTCAGGCAAAAAGCTCATTTTCGTGGCGGCTAACGTCAGCGACCTGTCCGACTACACGACGGCGGGTGCGGTTGACGCGGCTTCCTCGTTCATGCTCAAGTATAACGCCTTAGTTGAGAACCAGAGCGTCGTTGGCGACTTGCGTGGCGACGACGAGGGCGCCCAGGGCCGCTTCACCGGCGGCCAGCCCCAGCTGTGGAGCATCAACAAAACCTCCAGCTCGCGAACCTACAAGCTCGCCAAACTGACATCTTTCCCCACCGCTTCGCAGGGATTACCCATGAGTAGCGGCGATTCATTAGTCTATACTATCGTGCCGAACATCACCTCCGCCGCCTCGTCAGGGGGGACGCCGGTAGAGGCCACCGATTCGCCCACCAACACCTTTAAAATAAAGCTCAAATACATGTCCGCGAAGGCCCAGCTAACGATGCTTACGGCCGGATTGACCGGCGCATCATCGACGCATAACTCCGTTACATACCCCGATTATAAGGTATATACCAGCGCCAATTCAGGCGCCGAGCCGAAGTGGACGCTGAAAAACCATCCGCTTAACACATGGTATTTCGAGCATTTTGACGGCAACGGCGTTCCAATGTCGTATTACTATCGCCGGATTGCAACTCCGACGGGCTTTGATACCCGCTTCGACACGGGCAACAACCTCGATGAAACCGTCTATGACTACGCCACCGAAGCGGCCGCTATTGCCAATACCGGCCATAATTTCATCTATACGCCGGATAACAACAGCGATAAGGGCAATAAAATATACCGCGGTCAGAGCACGTTTTTTGCCTTGCGGGTGATATTTGCTCCCGGATGGCGCATCACCGCAGTAACGCCAACCCCCTCTGTGGCATACACTTATACGACTACATGGACACAAACGCCCGCGCATCCGACTACCGGCTACAACCCCAGCTACGTCTATCTGCGCAAGGCGCTGGGATATGGCGAGCTGTCGTCCGGCACCTATTGGGCTGACACGGCAACTATCGCCAAAGCCCTCTGGATACAGTACAAATATACCGGTGCAAACACCTACGGCGCGGCCGAGCAGACGTGGGCCCGCGATTCGCTGGCAGCCATAATCACTGCCGCCGGTGGCCGCGACAACGTTTATTACAAATTTACCAATTCGGTGAGCTACTACCGTGTAGATGTGGGGCAGACGCTGTCTGATGCCACCATAAAATACGGAGTTCTGCGGGGCCACAAATATGTGGCATGTATCAAGCAGTTCTACGGGCCGGGCTTTCCGGAGGAGAAATATCTTTATGGCGACCCCGATTTGCCGGTAGAGCAACTCGCTAACCTGCATGTGGTGATTTCCGTCAAACCATGGACGGTGATTTCTGCGACCGGGATTGTTCAATAAATAATAAGGTTGAAAATAGATTTAAAAAAGAGCAATATGAAAAAGATTTATTTGTTAACAGCGCTAATCATTCTGGGGATTGCAGGTTTGCCGTCCTGTGTGGAGAACGATGTCAGTCAGCAGTCGTCAGGTTCGCAGCTTACAGAGCGTGAGACTACGCAGGCCTCGTTCACACTGATTCCCACGCCATCGACTCGGGCGGTTACGGATTTCCGTTCCGATACGCTTTCCGGGTCCACTGCCGACGAGGCCACTCAGGCGAATCTGGTAGCCTCCGACCTGAAATTGCTCATATTCGACGTGCAGTCGGATGTGCTCGAAATCAAGCAGAATTTCACGACAACTTCAACTATCACCGTCTTAGTGAAAGTAGGGCCCAAGAAGATTTTTGTGATAGGCAACGTGGCCTCTTTAGCCGACAAGGTCGGTGGGGGAACGTTTAACTCCAAATATACTGCACTGACCGTGGGCACCACAACGCTGACGCAGTTCCGCGCCATGAATTTCGATGCCGGCGTTCCGCAGCTGTACTCCATTAACAAGGCCTCAAGTTCGCGCACTTTCGACCTGCATGTGCTCGCGCAACCCGCAGGTGGAGGGGGCGGCCTGCCGGTAAGCAATACGGAAGAGATAACTTATGATATAGAGCCTGACATCAGCGCTGCCCAGTCGCAGGTGCCGCCCGGCTCGAACTCCGGCTCGTCCGCAAATAACCACTTCAACATATATTTGGTTTATATGACCGCCAAAGCCAAGGTTGACTTCCTCACCACTGCGGTGGGCAACGTGGCCGGAGGCACCGCTTTCGTGTATATGGGCGGCCCAACCCCGCCCACCGGAGAACCTCCGTATTATCCGCACTGGACGGTGAAGAACCTCGCAAAGCACACCCATTATGTGCAGCACTTCAGCGGCTCCCCGCAGTCGTATAACTATAACTTTACCGGGAACAATGCGGCCGACTTTGCCGCCGAGTTCGACACAGGCAACAACCTCGACCGCCGTATCACTGCGGCTATTCCCACAGCAGACCCCACCGATGCCGACACATATCGCAAGCATTATGTGGTTACGCCGGAAAACAACAGCAGTAAAGGCAATGCCATACAGCGCGGCCAAAGCAGCTTCTATGCCATACGCCTCACATTCCTGCCGAAAGAATATATCGAAGACGTCAATGGCGGCATGAGCAATAATACTTTCAGCGCTACCATATCGCCTACGGCAACCACGTTCTCCAATCCTATGACGGAGGCGCCCAAGTCGTATCTTTATCTCCGCAAGGGGATAGGCTTGTCGCAGTACTTGCAGGCCGAAACATACTGGAAAGACACTGTTGCCCTCTTTAAAGCATACTGGCACGAGAAACACTACAATGCCATGAGCAACACCTGGACGGGTTCTCCAACCCAGGTTACTCAGGCCCGCAGCGAATTTCTGGCAGACATCGTTACCGTTATGGGTAATGGCAACCGCGACGAGATATATTTCGTCTATAAAGGTTGGAACTACTACCGCATCGACATCGGCGAAGCCCTTGGCGGTGGCGGCATGAAATACGGTGTGCTGCGTGGCAACAAATATTATGCCACCATCAGCAATGTAACCGGTCCGGGCTATCCCGAAGAGCGATACCTCTATGAAAGACCCACAGACCCTGTGGAATCTTATACTTACCTTACCGTGGATATCTCCGTTTCCCCGTGGGTATGGGCGTTCCGCGGCGTAGTGCTGCCGGGAGTTTGACCTGTTAGTTTAACCCTTTAATTGATTCAGAAAGATGAAAACCGAATTATATCATAAGAGAACAGCCCTTGTTGCTACAGCTTTTGCAGTGGTTCTGCTCACAGCGGCCTGCTCCAAAGAGGAGACTGTCAATCAAGACACTAACGGCACTCTCATGCCCGAAACCCTTACATCGGTAACATTTACGGTTGACCAGGGCACGAAGGCGACGGAAGATTTCAACGTTCCCGCAGGCCGGCTGCCCTCCGCAGAAAGCAACGAAATGCGGCTCGTGCCCAGCGACCTCAAACTGCTCATCTTTGATGTGCAATCAGGGCTGCTCGAGAAGATGGAGTCATTTACCACTACTACCAGCCTCACCGTACTCGTGAAATCGGGCGACAAGAAGATATATGCCGTGGGAAATGTTAATACCCTTTTCGATATTGACCCGTCCACCGGCGCCACGCTCCCGTCCACCAGTTTCCTGAGTAAATATGGCGCCCTGACGGTAGGGACGACCACGCTTAGCGCCTTCAAGGCGCTGGCTTTCGATGCCGGCACTCCACAGCCCTACAGCGTGAATAAGGCCTCAACAGTGCGCACCTATAACCTGCGTCCGCTGTGGCAGTTCCCCAATCCGGCCACACAGGGACAGCCGGTGGCCAGCAACGACTCTATCGTCTATACATTGGCGCCGAACATCACCGCTACCGGCTCGCAGTCGGGGACCGCATCAGAGAGCGGCACCTCTGTCAATAACCACTTCTCCCTCAAGCTCAAATTTATGAGCGCCAAGGCGCGGGTGGCTTTCTACAGCACCACTCCCGTATCCGGTACTAACCAGATATGGCATACCACAGAGTTTGGCGACGCCTATATCAATGGTTCCCGCACGGATAAGTTGCCCCAATGGACGATAAAGAATCAGCCGCGGTATTCCTATTATATAGGCGCCTTTGCCGGTCAGCCGACCTCGTATTACTATAATTTTACGGGTAGCGGTGCGGCCGATTATGAGGCGCGCTTCGACCAGGCCAATAACATCAACCGCCAGGCGGCTGTGTATTCCACTTCGCCCACCGCCTTTGGCTCTCCCGACACTACCCAATATATGTTTACCCCCGACAACAATAGCAGTAAGGGCAACGGCATCCAGCGCGGGCAAAGCACTTTCGCCGCCGTGAAGCTGATGTGGTATCCCCAAATAGTACTGCACTCTGCTGTGGAAACTCCGGGGGTGGCAGGCGGCTTCACAATCACGCCGGTAACCAATTTCGGCGGGCCGGATGGAATTTATGTTCCTACCTTTAACAGCTTCGTATATCTGCGCAAGAATATCGGTACAAGCCAATATCTGCAAGCCGGTAATTTCTATGCAGGCTACGCAATGTTTGGGGGCGCTACCATTGCACAGGGACTCGAAGAGTTAGAAAAAGCATGGTGGATTAACAAGCACTGGACCGGTACCGGCACTGTGCCGAGCGCTGCCGCAATACATACCCAATTCGTTACCGAAGTAATCAATGAGCCGACCTTAGGGAACGGCAATGCCGACAATATCTATTTCGGATATACCGAAGGCATTTGCTACTACCGCATCGACATAGGCGCTATGAATAACGGCGCAATACAGTATGGCATCAAACGCGGCTATAAATATGACATGCTTATTACCGGCATCACCGGCATAGGCTATCCCGAAGAAAGATACCTCTTTGAGAACCCTGACGACCCGGTTGAAGCTAACAGCTTCCTGACCGTAGAAGTTCTGGTCGCCCCATGGACTACCGCCAGCAGCAGTTATGCCCTCTAAGAGTTAAACAGTTTATCACCAAGTTACGACAAGATGAAAGAGAAAATACTGATAGCAACAATGATTTTGGGGACGCTGGGATTAGTATCCTGCACCAAAACCGACGACCCCATCAGCAGCAGCGACGAGAAAAGCTATACGAATGCGACTTTCGTGCTGCCCGACATTGACATAACCAGCAAGGCTGAAGCCGACTTCGACGGCTTCGGTAATGCTCCGGACGATGCGGACGACCGCCGCCTCGTGGCTTCCGACCTGAAGCTGCTTATCTTCGACGCCACAACCGGCGTCTTGGAGAAAAAGGCCGACTTTACCTCCGTATCGGGAACTCCGAACACCGGCACCGTTACTGTGCTGACATACACCGGCCAGAAGAAAATCTTCGTGGTAGGTAACGTCAGTCAGCTTATTGACGTTAATCCCGCTACCGGCGCCGACGCGGCTACTACTTTCACCACGAAGTATAGCTCTCTCACCGAAGGCGCCTCGACCGTATCCGACTTTAAAGCCATGGCTTTCGATGCCGGCGGCCCGCAACTGTGGAGCATTAACAAGGCCTCCAGCAGCCGCACCTGGAAAGTGAACCATCTGGCTACCCAGGCCTCCGGCTCGCAGGGACTGCCTGTCAGCAGCAACGACGATATAATATATACTCTTGCTCCCGGTGTTACGGCGGCAAATTCCCAAACAGGAACCCCCTCGCAGTCGGGAACGTCCTCTAACAACCACTTCAGTATCACCATGAAGATGATGAGCGCCCGTGCCCGCCTCGCTGTCAACACGGCAGCTCTTACCGGCCCCACAGTGCTCGTCTATGACTGGGATAATCCATCCACAAGTGGAATTAACTTCCCCTTTCAGGCATGGACAATCACCAACATGACATGGACGCTGAAAAACCTGCCAAAATATGCTTCCTATATCGAGTGGGTACTGAGCAGCAAGCCTACCTCGTATTACTACGATTTCAGCAGCGCCCAGACCAATCCGGCACATTCCGACTATGCTTCCCGCTTCGACACCGGCAACAATATCAATACCCCGTTGCTTAGCGCCGCATCAGCCACTGCCGCCCAGGCCAATACCACCGCACCATACCTGTTTGCCCCGGATAACCTCAATCAGGCAGGTAACAGCATCCAGCGCGGTCAAAGCACTTTCTATATTGTGAAGGCCAAAGTTACTCCAAAAAGAGTGGCCGGTGAATTATGGGGCGTGGATGGCGTCGGAGCCTATTATTTCGGCGATAACTGGGCGACAACATGGGGCTCAACCTCATACGTCTATCTGCGTAAGACAATAGGCAAATACCACCTGTTGCAGCAAGTTGACTATAAAGCCGGAACCACAGATTTGGGAACATACAATTTCTTCCGCAGTGTGGAATTCTTAGAATGGGTGTGGTATATGGATGCCCATCCCGAAAGAACATATTCTTTTGGCGACCCGGCTATTCATACCCTGTTTACTACCGAGGTAGTTAACACCATCGGTGGTGGCGACCCCAACAATATCTATTGGGAGTATGGCGCCGACCAGTATCAGTACTGGCGTCTTGATGTGGGCGAGGGCAACTTCCCCGGCGCCATTAACTATGGCGTAAAGCGGGGCGTGAGCTACAACGGCTGGATAGAGACCATTCTCTCACCCGGTGCGCCCAGCGAAGACATACTCTATGAGCATCCCGAGGCGCCGGTAACATCGTCGGGATTCCTCACCGGAGCAATTGAGGTCAAGCCGTGGGTTCTTTCCCCTGAAATCATTAGCGGCGTAGAATAAAGTCTATTATCGAATTTAATCATAATGCCCTGGCAAGGAGTTGCTACTTTGTCAGGGCTTTTCTTGCTCATCTCATTTCCTGTCCTTCTCCGGAGCAGAGTGGCGCGTGTTGCATGGACGCCACATCCGGCTACTAAGGGCGCTTGGAACAATAAGGGTTTTTTCTTTGTGTCCTTTGTGGTACAGAAATCATAGCAATAAGGAAAATCAGAGTGTAGTTATTAGAGTATAGAGTGTAGTTATTGCGGCAGGGGATTGCGGGTCAAGCCCGCAATGACGGGGTCGGCAGGGTGCCTCTTGCGGGTGCCCGCGATGACGGGGTCGGCAGGGGTGCCTCTTGCGGGTGCCCGCGATGACGGGGCCGGTAGATGGTGCCCGCGATGACAGGGGCTGTGCAGTACCGCTCCCTTAGTAGCTGTGAAAGGTTCCCTATTCGCCCTTATTCCATTATTTTCAGCGTATTAATAGGGGAATAAGGGAGGTCGGGGATGGCAATCCGGCTACTAATGGCGCTTGGAGCAATAAGGGTTTTTTCTTTGTGTCCTTTGGTACAGAAATCATAGCAATCAGGAAAATCAGAGTGTAGTTATTAGAGTATAGAGTGTAGTTATTGCGGCAGGGGATTGCGGGTCAAGCCCGCAATGACGGGGTCGGTAGGGGGCCTCTTGCGTGTGCCCGCGATGACGGGGTCGGCAGGTGTGCCCCTTGCGGGTGCCCGCGATGACGGGGCCGGTAGGGGTGCCCGCAATGACGGGGTCGGCAGGTGTGCCCTTGCGGATGCCGCAATTACGGTTGCAGCACTATAGCCTGTACCCTGTACCCTGTACCCTGTACCCTGTACCCTATCCTTCCCCTGTCCTTCCTTACTTGTCGCTAAATCCTATACTTTTTTCGCTGATTCATAACTTTTTAATGAAATAGCGTGTTTTTGACGAAATTATAAGCCCTATTTTTGTACCGTCTAATAAGAAATGAATAGACTTGCACCAGGGGTGGTGCAATAACCTCCCGAGTGAGGGATGGCGTTTGACCTTCTGTATCTCGGGATGAATAAGTGATACAAATGATATTAGAAAAATGGAAGATAGATGATTTGCAGCTACTTAACGTTGTGATGCGAGTCTGTTGTAAAACGAAAGGCAGTATTATGAAAAAGAGAATTTATGAATTGGCAAGGGCAGCGAGTTTGCGCGGGGCGCGGGTCGTGTTCCTTTCTACCAGAGAGAGTTTCTTTCCCTGGCATTGTCATATCTCTGCTGTCGGTTTTGACGGGCTTTTTGATTCATTGTCTGCTGTCTTCTGTCGGAAGTTTCAAGCGAAGGAGTCAATAATCAAAATTAATAGCTACTATGGTTAAACGTCTTATATTACTATTGTGCATTTTGGGTGCCTGTTATACGACAGGTTATGCCCAGAAGAAGCTGGGGCTGAAGACCAATTTGCTCTATTGGGGCACGGGGACGCCGAACCTCGGGCTTGAGATGGGGCTTGGTGAGCGCACCTCGGTGCAGCTCTTCGGCGGGTACAACCCGTGGAACCGGCAGCCCAGCACCGAGTATGACCCGGCCAATCCGCACGTTCTGAACAAGAAGTTAGTGCATTGGGTAGTACAGCCCGAGTTCCGTTACTGGTTATGCCAGCGCTTTAACGGGCACTTCTTTGGCGTACACGGTATCTACTCCCAGTTCAATGTCGGCGCGCACGACATTCCTCTGCTCTTCGAGAAGGATTACCGCTACGAGGGGTGGGCGGCCGGTGGCGGCATCGCCTACGGCTACCACTGGATAATGTCCCGGCGGTTAAGTCTCGAATTTACTGTCGGCGGCGGCTTCCTCTTCTTAGCATACAGCAAGTATGACTGTGAAGTGTGCGGCACACTGCAGGACAAGAAAGAAAAAACCTACGTCGGCCCCACAAAAGCTGCCGTGTCACTGATATACATGCTAAAATAATTATATTTGCAGCATAATTATTAATCATCAAAGAGAGTACTTTTATGAAACGAACAAGATTTACAGGCTTACTTTTTCTGGCGTTAGGGCTACCGGTCAGTTATACCGCAGAAGCTGCCCAGAGCTCTCCGGGAGACGGGGTGCGTGTGGAGAACGTCCAGATTAGTCAGGACGACGCCAACATCATCGTCAGCTTCACCGCTAACGTGGGCAAGAAAGCCGTCAAAAGCGACTATGAACTCACCATAACGCCCTTCTTAGTGAAAGGCGCCAACCAGGCCGATTTGGCCCCCATCGTCATCCGCGGCAAACGCGCCCGCCTGCAACGTAACAGGGACGTCAATTTCAGCAATTACGTGCCCAATCCCAATGCTCACGTGTTCCCGGCCGGCGAACAGACCATCAAATATGAGGCCAAAGTACCCATGCAGCCCTGGATGCAAGGCTCCGACCTCTACTATCAGGTCATCAGTCGCGGCTGCTGCAAGGAAATACCCGGCGGCAATGAAGCGCTCACCAAAGACCTCTTCATAGAGTTGCCCGGCGACACCGTTATTGAGGTTACAGACCTCACAGAGGAACCCCCGGTTGCGCCCGTTGACACGGTGCGGCCCGTTACTGCGCCGACCTATATCACCGAGGAGCCGGTCGTACAGCAGGTACAGCCCATACAGCAGGTACAGACACAGCCTGTTCCCCAGGAATATTTCCAAAACTACCCCTTCCTGCAGCCTGTTGACCCCAGTATGCCTTACGACCCGCGGGTTCCGCAGCAGTATGGCTATGGATACGGCCAATATGGATACCCCACCGCGCCCGGCTATGGTGGCGGCCTCTGTGCCCCGCCTCCGGCATGCCCCTGCACCAACGAGGCCATGCAGCAGAACTTAATATGCAACCGCGGTGCATCGGTCATCACCCTCTTCTTCCACCAGGGGAAGACCAATTTAGACTGGGGCTTCCGCAATAACAGCTATAATTTCGACCGCTTAGTGTCAGGTATCCGTGCCATCCAGAGCATCCCCAACGTCAGGATAGTGAAAATCCTCATCGCCGGGTTTGCCTCTCCCGAAGGCTCGGAAAAGCTGAACCACTATTTGGCCGGGGCCCGCGCTAATGCCGCCAAAGACGCTCTCTCAATGTGCGTCGGCGTTCCCGCCTGCCTCATCGAAACCTATAATGGCGGTGAAGACTGGAAAGGCCTCGAAATACTCGTGGAAAATTCCAATATTCCCGATAAATATGAGGCTCTTAACATCATCCGCAACACCCCTGTGTGGGACGCCCGCCGGAAAATCGGTCGCGAAACCCGCCTGATGCGCCTCAATGGTGGCCGCGCCTACAAGTACATGTATAACAACATGTTCCCCGAACTGCGTAATGCCACTTACATAAAGGTGTTCTACGAGGTGGTGAAGCCGGGTGAAACGGTTCAGTACTACGGGCAGCCGTCGAACTACCGTCCGGGAGCCCAATATCAATACCAGCAATATCCTGCACAGTACCAGCAATACCCTGCACAGCAGCAACAGTATCCTGCGACGCAGCAGCAGTATCCTGTACAGGGGCAATACTACCCGCAGGGGCAGTATCCCAGCCGGTAAAGGGGGATTCAGGATTTCGCGAAATCCTAAAAACAGGTCGCGAAATCCTAAAAACTCCGATGCTGTGTTAAAAGTGTGTTAAGATTGAAAATAATATTGACAAAAACGACAGAGGTTGTTAATAACTTATATATCTTTGTCCTCAAATAGTTGAAGCGCTAAATTTTGAGCAACTTAACGTAGTTGCTGACTGCCGGTATCAACACCGGCCCCCGGATACAGGGTAAGACAGGTACAGGCTCAGCAATGAGCTGTGAGCGAGCCGGAACTTCGGCATCGCTACTGTTCGGAGCATCACCGCGACGCCATCACAGGCCGACAGGACGTCTCTCCGGCAGCCCCCCAAGACGAAAGCGTCGAAGGAACCTTATTACTGATTAATTGATGCAGTGTAATTCAGGAGTGGCTACACAACAAAAACAAAATTCCCTCTCACGGACGCTGTTATCGAACAAATGATTGAAACTTTGATAGACACGCTACAATTTTTAAACATCGTGCCTTTTAATATAAGTTTGATTAATACTATAATTTTATTTTTTTGTTTAACTAAATTTTTTTTGTAAGATGAAAAAGAATTTATTCTTTCTTTTGGGCATTGCTGCCCTCGTAGGATTAAGTTCCTGCTCTTCGGACGAGACCGCTGGAACAGTGGATACTCCCCAACTGAAGGGAGAGCCGGCTTACGCCAGTTTCTCCATCGCCACTGAAACCAAAGCGACAGTGGATTTCGACTCTACCCCGCTTGCCCAGGTTGACGACGAGGCTGACGACATGCGTTTAGTTGCGACCGACGTGTGGCTCTTCATTTTCGACGTTGCCACCGGCACCCTCGAAAAGAAACAGGCTTTTGGTTCGGCGACCACCGCAACCGTGCTCGTTACCGCCGGCTCGAAGAAAATCTTCGTAACGGCTAACACCAATGCGTTGGCTGACATCACCGCCACCGGTGCCGTTTCCACCACCACTTACATTTCCAAGTATGGCGCATGGACGGAAGGCACTACCACGCTGACCGCGTTCCTTGGCGAGGCTTACGACGCCGGTACTCCCCAGTACTACGACGTAGTTAAGGCTTCCAGCAGCCGTACTTTCAAGCTCGGCCCGCTCACCACGCAGACCACCGCTTCGCAGGGTTTGCCGGTTGGCAACAGCAACGAGCTTACCTACACGATTGTTCCTGACATCACCGACACACAGTCGCAGGCCGGAACAGGCTCCGCTACCGGAGCTTCTGCCAACAACCACTTCGCCATTTCGCTGAAGTTCATGTCGGCCAAAGCCCGCATTGCGTTGCTCACCGGCTCGTTGATTGACGGCACAGCCCCCTACCAGACAGGTACCGTTCTCACCTCCACCGGCAACGAGCCGAAATGGACGCTGAAGAACCAGCCGAAACTCACCAACTACATTGAAGGTTTCTCGGCTAAGGCGACGTCGTACTACTACAACTTCGATGGCACCACCACTCTTAGCGACTACACCAGCCGCTTTGACGCTGCCAACAACATCGACGTTCTTATTCCCACGACGTATGCTACTGACGCGTTGTTCCACGCCAGCAACGAGAAGTTCCTGTTTACCCCCGACAACAACAACTACAAGGGTAACAGTATTCAGCGTGGCCAGAGCACTTTCTATGCCATCCAGCTGAAGTATGTTCCGCGCAAGCTCATCAACACAATCACCGGACACCCCACGCAGGCTTTACAGTTCCGCGTTGACTCTCTGATTGTTCCTTCCGGCACTACTCCGAGCTATACTTACCTGCTTGCCAGCGTAGGTTCGAGCGACTACCTGCAGCCCGGCGTGTTCTTTGCAGACTCTCTGACGCTTGCCAAAGCTATCTGGATGGAGTTACATTATGACCCCTCCACCAATCCGTGGACGGGCAGCTCATTGCAGCTTGCTGAAGCACAGACAGACCTTGATAACAAGATTGCAACTGTTGGCCTTGGCGCCCGCGACGCTATCTACTATCAGTTCAAGAACTCCACCAGCTACTATCGCCTTGACATCGGCTCGAAAACAGGCTCCGCTGTTACTTACGGAATCAACCGCGGTAACAAATACGAAGCTACTGTCAGCCGTGTAAACGGGCCCGGCTTCCCGGATGAAAAATACCTCTTCATTGACCCGGAGAAACCCGTTGTATCCAACGCGTATCTGACCGCGGACATCACAGTACTCCCGTGGAACCCGGTTCCTCAGTACGGCGAAACTCTGAAGTAGTCATTGTGTAACCGACGATAAAGAAAATTATTGTCCATAATTTTAAGAGGGGAACGGCAGTTCGCTGTTCCGTTCCCCTTTTTTCTTTGTAAAAACTGGCGTATCGGCAGAGGGGCATAGCAATAGCCCCCGACGCTGCTAACCGCCCCCCAGCGACCCTGCGGTTTGCGGCTGCAACAATCAGACCCGCAGCAAGACGCCCGCTAAGGAGGTCGCACAAAAAATGAAAAGGGATTTATTTAAGAACAGGCGCAGACGGGCTGCTACTAATTGGCGCCGTGCAACAGCGCACAGCATTAATAAAAGATTCGACAGATGAAGACGAGGAATTTTTACAGAATATTTATCACGCTTCTGGCACTGCTGGCCACCGGCTGTACGAAAGAAGACATTACCGAATGTGGGATAGTACTGGAGATACTGTCCCGGCCGGAAGACCTTACCTCGCGGCTCACCGTGGCTGATGTGGAGAGCGTTGACGTCTATATCTTCGACAAGGACGGATACTTTGTCCGCGCTATCAAAGAGACCAAAGAGAACGCCGTACAGGGCGTCTATCAGATACCGATACTCTTGGACGAGGGCGCTTACTCTTTCGTGGTGTGGGGCAATGTGGACGGCGAGACCCACGAGATATCCCCCTCATTAGTGCCGGGAAAATCCAAACTCGACGACCTCATGCTGATATGGAAGACCGAGGGCGACGAAATTGACGAGACTACCGGCTTCCCCAAGCACGTCTATTATGGCACCATCGGCGATGTGGACGTGAAATATGAAGGCCGCCAGTATGTTGACGTTACCCTGTCGCGCAACTCCAAAGACATCTCCGTGCTGATGACCGGCCTGCCGTTTGAGGAGACCGAAGACGGCCCGTCTCTGTATAACTTCTCCGCCTATATTGTGGCGAACAACAGCATGTTCGACTTCCGGAACCGCGTGGTGGATAATGGCGACAAGACCTATATTCCGCGCTCGGTGGCCACCGGAGAAGGCCTCATGCAGGAATTTGTATATTTCTACGAATCGGCCAGCACCGACATCACCAACTCCTCCCTGATAGTGGTCTATCACAACCCCTATACCGGCGAGGACGAAATCCTCATTCAGGAGCCTCTGCGTCCGGATATGATAAAACTTATTGAGGAGAAATACGGAACAGGGCGCTCGCTTGATGACGTCAACGAGTATGACATCGTTCTGCGTTTCAATTATTCTTTCGGGACCATCGAAATACAGGTGTTGAGCTGGGAAGGCCACACCCTGAACGGATGGCGTCCGGGTAATCCAATATACTAAGCTCATTATGATGACCGCGGAGTATTTAAAGGACAGCAAAATCGTGCAGCATAGCGCCGCTACTGACACCGAAGTCGGGGGAGCCGTGCCGTTAGGCGTGCGTTTGGGCGCAGGCCGTTGTGCCGTCATGTTTCCGCAAAATTCCGTCCCCCGCCGGCTTATTCCGGTCAATAACTCACTCCGCGCTGCATGCCGCAGCGGGCGTGGATTATCAACCGCAAGCCTCACAGGGTTCCGGGTTCAACAAAATTTAACAAAAGAAAAAGAGTTGATATGAAAAAGTTATGCACTATTATACTGTTACTTTCCGCCCTGTTATTGGGAGGCTGCCAGAAAGACCTGACAGTGGACCCGGGATTAGAAGAGACGGGGCTGGCGACCGTATTCCTGAAATTGGACATTGAAGAGAGCCATACCATCGGCACAAAGGCTGATGAGAGCTTCAGCGACGCCACCAATCTGCGGATGAACGTCCTCGTGTTCCGCGAAGAAGTGGCGGCCTCCAACAACTTCACTTTCATAGACATACAGCAGGTGCAGGTAGTGGGCACTAACCGCTACATCCTGCTGGAGCCTACCACCAAGCGGGTAAAGCTGCTGGTGGTTGCCTGGTCGCAGCAGGCCGCTGCTACGGGCATCCCCAATGTGAACAACTGGACGCGCTCTACCGCTCCGGCGACCAACAATACGATACCCTCCATCACCAAGACCACCTTTGCAGGGAGCACTTTCGAGCAGGTGGTTGACGGGCTGTTTGATACGCAGCGGCTTCGTGCGGGGGGCGCCGGGAATGTGAATATCACCGACTTCCGCTTTATGCCGCGTACGGCTGAATATCTGCTCAACAGCGTGGTGAGCGGCGTAACGGTGGGCACCTCCACCAACGCCCTGAAGATGTCCACGCCGATGGCCAAAATCACCGTGCATATCGATGCGGGCGTGTCCGCGGGCTGCTATCCCTCCGGCTGGGGCTGGAGTGCGGCCAACGTGAAGAACGTTACGCAGTGGTATAACCGCCAATCGCTGCCGCAGGCCGGAACAGGTACCGCCCATTCCGAGAAAGTGGTCTATACCAATGCGGCGCTCACCGATGTGGCAATGACCGCCAACGACGTGTCAACATACGTCAACGAGGCGCCCGCCAGCTTCGGCACCCGCGTAATCCTGAAGATGAAATACGAGGGGCATACTGCCTCCGGCGACCCCTTCTATTACTACCCTGTGGGAATCCGCGATTCAAATGCTGTTGACCTGCCCATACGGCGCAACTATCAGTATATCGTTAATGTGAAATCGGTGAAATCGCCGGGATATACCACACTCACTGACGCCATCGCCGCCCCCCCGCTCAATGCCATAGAATATGACATCATTCCGGTGGACCCCAACGGGCTGGGTTATGACGTTTTGGACAACGGTTCCAATTATATAGCCGTCGAAAATACGGAAGTACTGCTGTACTGCACCGATGCGCTGAGCAATTATCCGCTGTCGGTGGTCATCAACAACTTTGCCAGCAGTCCGGTGAACGCCGTGCAGCTGAGCACCCCCATGTCCTATTCGGGCGGAACAGGGACTGCGGCGGCGGGCCATTTCACCATCAAAGACCATAACACAAACACCGCCATAAGCGCGCTGACGCTCAACGGCATCAACAGTCTGGGCATTGACATGGCCGCCTTGACGTCCGATTCGGTCATCGCCACGGTAACGCTGAAGCTGGGGAACCTGCAAAAGGTTATCACCATTAAGCACTTCGCCACCCTCGACCCTGTTGACCAGCTGTTGCGGCCCTCCACATCCAACTGGTATAATGCCGCGTGGGTGTGCTATAACACCAACTACGAGCGCACTTCGCTGTCGGGTATTGCCGACGTGACCGACCAGCCTTATGTAGTGGTTGACTTGGCCGGAACCAACTCGAGCGATGTGGAATACAACAAGTATAACGAGGTGAACACCTACAGCAGCTACGAGCATTTCCTCTCCATGCGGGACGGCCAGCCGAAGCCGCTGATAATCTCGGTTTTGGGGCACGTGCATCGCTTCGGCGCCGACCCGAACACCGACCACCACAAAGCGAACTACCGCGACCAGGACATTTATTTCGGCACTGCCGACATCGGCCGTACCCACCTCTACTACCGGCAAAGCGTGATTCGCTATGGCGGCAGCAGTCCCACCGCAACCCGCCAGGATTTCGACATGATTAATGTGGACGACTTCTACGGCTATGTGGGGGCCTTCTGGAACGACACCCAGACCGGCGAGCGGTTGCTCACAATCCCCGCATTGGGATATAGCGACCCCACGCCGGCCGCGATTCAGGGCAAATGGGCAGCGGTGGTCATCCGCAACCTGTCCGCCGACTTCCAGCCCGGCCAGTTAGACATCTCCGGCGAGCGCCTGCCGGTGGAACAGAACCCCACAAACATCTACATCCGCCGTGCGCATCCGTCGTTCCCCGCGAACGTATATACCAACAACTATACGATATCGACCATCACTTCCGGCGATCCGGAGGCCTATCCGCAGACCTGGAGCTGGAACGGCCGCTCGTATGCCAGCGACAACCCGCGCAGCGGCATCGCCAATGACATGCACACCCACAAGTTCGGATATACCGAGGAATCGAGCGACTTTAACCTCGCATGGTCGGGACTGCATAACTACAATATGGAAGGCATTTCGGGCTTTAAAAATTCCGACGCCGAGAAGTGGGACTGCCAGATAGCCCAGGGAGGCACCTGCACATCCAGCACCCCCATACGGCTGCGGATAGGCATTCAAAATTCGCTGACAGAAGGCGGCATCCAGCGTCCCGTGCGCTACGGCCTCATCGCCCTGTTCTACAATAACTACACGAAATATCATCTTATATGGCTGCGGCAGGGCGCCGATGCCGACTGGGTGATGCGTAACAGCGCCGATGTGTCCGATGTGGATGGCTACTCGTGGGGCTCCAACCGCACTGCCGCCGCAAAAGTGAGCCCCTACAACCTCACCCACGCCACGCAATATACGCCCGCGAACGACTCTATCGGTCAGCAGGCTGCCGCATTGTCATGGCCGAACGGCACCGAAAACTTCGTGCCATATCCGACAATCGGCGGCTGCTATTACTATCAGAGCGATATTGCTACATGGAGCGGAAATACCAATACCTATCTTGAAGGCCGTTACAGCACAAGAATATATCAGCCTCACGCGTTCCACCCTGTACAGCCGGCATATACCGCATGGACAGACATTTATACGACGACCAATCCTCTTACGCCCTATCCGGGATGGAACGTAGAGTGGGTGCTTGCCAGTACCTTAACCAACGCTGCTGTCAAGACGCTGAACATGGGTACCAGCGACATCTCCGACACTACAGTTCCCGCTGGCGAAACCTATCACCAGTATGGCAAACCGGTGTTCTGGTCGTTGCAGCAGGGGTTGGTGTCCAACGCAACGTTCCCGGTCAGCGGGACGTTCAGCGAGAGCTATGCCTGGACCAACCGCCATACCAACTACCCAGACCTGTGCCCGCAGGGATACTATACTCCCAGCGACGGCAGCACATCCGAGGCAGTGAACCCATACGTCGCCACCACGATAACTGCTGCCAGCATTATCACACAGCGCAATGCCTCCATAATGCGCTCGTCGTTAGTGGCCAATGACGCCACCACAGACTATGACCTTACCAACACAGCAAGTACACAGGCACAGTTCTCATCGAGCACAAATGTCAACCACTCATGGGGCTACTATGCCGACGGGTTCTTTGACCGCCGTGGAGTGAGCGACCATGCGACGAATGGCAGCTGGCCGTCAAGCTATACCGGCATGTTTGCCAAATTTGCCCGCGTAACTTCGACGGATGCGGGCTATGCAAACTGGCATATCGGCTATGTGGGGGCAGTAGTCTATAACCCCAACAATCCGGACTGCCTGCCGCAGGTTTACGACGGGTTCTCGTGTAACAAATACAGCACCTGGCGCAGTGTGTTCATGCCTGCCGCCGGTCGCCGTACCCCGAATATGGATACTTCCGGCGCGAATCGCTACGGCGCCGGTACGCTGGAACGGGTGGGAAAATATATGTACTATACCACTACTTCGGTCAAGAACCCCGTTAATGATGTTAACCATAACCAAAACGGGCACGTGTGGCTGCTGTCATATCAGAAGCGTCTTACCCAGTATCGCGGTTATGGCGTATTGAGCGGAAACTCCATCCGCTGCTTCAAGAATCCGTAATAGAGCGTTTTTTTAATTTGGCGAAAATAAATACAGCCCTGACCGGACACAAATCCTGTCAGGGTTTTTTTGGATTGAAGGATTGCCTGTAATGACGGACGCAGGGGCTGTGCAGCACCGCTCCTTTAGTAGCTGTCGCCCTTATTCCATTATTTTCAGCGTATTAATAAGGGAATAAGGGATGTCTATGATGACAATTTTGGCTACTAAGGGCGCTTGGAACAATGAGGGTTTTTCCTTTGTGCCCCTGGTAGTGAAAAATCATGGCAATCAGAAGGAATCCGGTTCAGACGAATGGAGATTGCGGGTCAAGCCCGCAATGACGGGCGTAGTGCGCCCCTTGCGG
>JAISSS010000002.1 GCA_031272965.1 Bacteroidales bacterium
AAATCAAACCCCGTTCCTTCGTTCGGGTCCCAGCCCAAACCTACTCCTACTTTCGACAGGCCCCTGTCCAAAGTCAGTCTTTCCCCTTTTCTTAAATCAATAGGCATACAATCATGTTAAATAAGTGAAACAATTTTTTCCATTCTGCAATGTCCATACACGGCAGACGACACTGAAAGCACTTTTGCCTTATTGATAACATTCTTATTATCAAATAGTTATCATCATAACGCCTGCCGAAATTGTTCCATTAAAGGAACATTTTTTGGAACAGATAAATTCAGATTTATGAAATTATGTTCATTTAGACTTTACAAAAATTTAACATTTGATTTTTTTTATAATCAGCTTAATATCAATTAGTTGAATAGAGTTCGAAAAAATTTTCATCTTTTTTAATCACTTGTGATTGCGCATATAAAAAAATGACTACCTTTGTACCGCGTGTTCCAAAAAATGTTCCTTTTTTGGAATAGTTCCTAAAAATCAGATAACATATTGATAGTCAGCTATTTATGAGCTTTTTGGAAATATGTATCATGTAACTATAATGGGGTGCCGTATGGTACACATTGTGCGCAGATATATGTATTACAGTGGGTGGCAAACCCGAATGACAGGACAGCTGGCAGTGCACGTCTCCCCCTCTTTGGGAGGCAGTGTGAAGAAGGTAGCCATGTAGAAATTGAGACAAAATGGTTATCTTTGAGGCATAGCGGTAATGTTCTTTCCGTATTTGGCGCTTACGGCTGCTGAATACGACCATATCGGTTCATCGCATCCTGCATGTCTTTTTACGGTTTCGGCGGCAAATACAGCCATTTTTTTGTGATTTAACGATTTAACAACCTTTGGTATTGAAAAAAGCGCTATTTTTGCGGGCTCAATTAAGAAGTTAAAATTAGAAATGCAGAAGATTAGGAATATCGCTATCATTGCACACGTTGACCACGGAAAGACGACGCTGGTAGATAAGATGATATACTATACCAATATCCTGAAGGACCATGAAAAGCGGCAGGAGCTGATACTTGACAACAACGACCTTGAACGCGAACGCGGAATCACCATTTTGGCCAAGAACGTATCGGTGAGTTATAAGGGCGTGAAAATCAACATCATAGACACCCCCGGACATGCCGACTTCGGGGGCGAGGTGGAGCGGGTACTTAACATGGCTGACGGTGTATTGCTGCTGGCCGACGCTTTCGAGGGGACAATGCCCCAGACCCGCTTCGTGCTCTCGAAAGCCCTCGCGCTGGGGCTGAAGCCGGTTGTGGTTATCAATAAAGTTGACAAGCCTAACTGCCGACCGGAGGAAGTACACGAGCAGGTTTTTGACCTTATGTTCAGTTTAGACGCCACCGAAGAGCAGCTCGACTTCCCCACAATCTATGGTTCGGCCAAAGAAGGCTGGATGACCACCGACCTCAATCACCGCACCGATTCCATAGAGCCGCTGTTAGATGCAATCCTGAAATATATCCCGGCCCCGCAGGAGAATCCGGGCGCCCCGCAGATGCTCATCACCTCGCTCGACTATTCTTCCTACGTGGGGCGTATCGCCATAGGCCGCATCCACCGCGGCGAGCTGCGCGAAGGCATGAACGTCGCCTTAGTGAAACGCGATGGCTCCGTGAAGCGCAACAAAATAAAGGAACTCCATACGTTCACCGGATTGGGCCGCCAGAAAGTGGAGGTGATGGAGAACGGCGACATCTGTGCCTTAGTGGGTATAGAGGGGTTCGACATCGGCGATTCCATCTGCGACGCCGAGAATCCCGAACCACTTGACCCCATTGCGGTTGACGAGCCCACCATGAGTATGGTGTTCACCATCAACGATTCGCCCTTCTTCGGTCGCGACGGCAAATTTGTTACCTCGCGGCACCTCAAGGAGCGCCTCGACCGCGAGCTGGAGAAGAACCTCGCTCTGCGGGTAGAGCAGGGCGATTCGGCCGATTCGTTCACCGTCTTCGGCCGCGGCGTACTGCACCTCTCCGTGCTGATAGAGACCATGCGTCGTGAGGGCTACGAATTGCAGGTGGGGCAGCCCAAAGTGCTCATCAAGATGATAGGGGGCGTCAAGAGCGAACCCATTGAGGAGATGCACGTGGACGTCCCCGACGACTATTCCGGCAAGGTGGTAGAGATGGTAACCTCGCGGCGCGGCGAGCTGAAAATCATGGAACGCAAGGGCGAACGCATCCACTTGGAGTTCCACATCCCCTCGCGGGGCATCATCGGGTTGCGCACCAATATGCTGACCGCTACTGCCGGCGAGGCGGTCATCACTCACCGCTTCATCGAATACCAGCCCATGAAAGGCGACATCGAAGGCCGCAAAACGGGCTCGCTTATCGCCAAAGAAACCGGCACCGCCTTCGCCTACGCCCTCAACAAGCTGCAGGACCGCGGTCGCTTCTTCATCGCCCCCGGCGAGGAAGTCTATGAAGGCATGGTAGTAGGCGAAAGCTCTCGTGCTGACGACATCACCATCAACGTTACCCAGTCGAAGAAGCTCACCAACATGCGGGCCTCCGGCTCTGACGACAAGGTGCATCTGGCGCCACCCGTACTCTTCAGCCTCGAAGAAGCCCTCGAATATATCAACGGCGATGAATATCTCGAAGTAACCCCCAAAGTATATCGCATGCGGAAAATACTCCTCAAAGAGAACGACCGCAAACGCGGAAGAACCGCCGAATGAGCCGTCGCTGGAAAATTAAGGGCTATATGGAGCGCGTTCACGATTATTTTTTTCGGGAACGGTGCAATTAATTCAGATTATTTTTTTATTTTTGCACGTTGAATTATAATTAAATTTTTCATGAAGAACTTGAAATATTCATTGAGCGTTATAATGCTTATGGTTGGCAATGTGGCTTTCGGGCAGCAGCGGCCGACGATGGTTCCGGAGATGACCGAGATATGGGAGCCGGAAGTACCTGTGGTGAAGCCGGGCGAGACGCCCCAGGCGCCCCCTTCAGACGCTATCGTGCTGATGAGTCCGGACCTGCCCTTAGAGAAGGAATGGGTGAACGGCAAAGGCGAGAAGCCGGAATGGACCTACGAGAACGGCGAGGCCACCGTGTCGAAGGGCGACATAAAGACCAAGCGGCAGTTCGGCGACTTCCAGCTGCACGTGGAATGGCGCTCGCCTAAGGAAGTGAAAGGCGACAGCCAGGGCCGCGGCAACAGCGGCATCTTCCTGCAGGGGATATATGAGGTACAGGTGCTCGACAGCTACAATAACCGCACCTACCGTAACGGTCAGGCGGCCAGCCTCTACAAGCAGCATGCGCCGCTGGTGAACGCCTGCAAAGGCCCCGGAGAGTGGCAGACATACGACATCATCTACACCGCCCCCCGCTTCAAAGACGACGGCACGTTCTTCACCCCGCCGATGGTGACCGTTATCCATAACGGGGTGCTGGTACAGAACAATGTCGCCCTGCGCGGCCCCACCGAATATATTGGCATCCCCGAATACACCTCGAAGCCGCACGGCAAAGGCCCCCTGAGCCTTCAAAATCACGGCAACCCCGTCAGCTTCCGTAATATCTGGATTCGGGAACTGTAACTGTGTAACTGATTCATGCGGGCAATTGGACATCTGTTCAGTAAAACGTGCATACTGCTGCCCGTCGTGGCCGCAGCGCTCTTTTTGTATGGCTGCTCCGCCACAAAATATGTGCCGCAAGGTGAGTTCCTGCTGAACAGAGTCGAGATTAAAACCGACAATAAGAAGCTCAGCCGCGACGAGCTGCATACCCAGATTGCGCAGGAGAGCAACTTTAAGATATTGGGACTGTGGAAGTTCCATCTCGGCCTCTATAACCTGTCCTCACGCAAGCATGAGAACGGCTGGTTAAAGCGTATCGGCGAGGCGCCGGTGGTCTATAATCCGGCGCTCACCGCCCAATCGCTGCAACAGCTGTCGGTCTATATGCAGAACAAGGGCTATTACAGCGCTGCAATTGCCGATACGCTTGAATATCACCCCAAACGGCGGAAGGTCAATATGACCTTCTACATAAAATCGGGGACGCCTTACCATATCCGCAATTTTTACTATCAGACGCAGGATGACGGCATCCGCCCGCTCGTGCTGCGGGATACGGTGCGGCAAAAAGTGCGCAGCGGGAGTCTCTTTGATGTGGACATGCTGGATGCGGAACGCGACCGCGTGGCTACCATGCTCAAAAACAGAGGATACTATATGTTCTCGAAAGACTACATACAGTATCTCGCCGACACGCTCTATCCGCGACAGGCCGACATCACAATGGTCATCGCTGACGCCGACCCCAGCGGGCGTGTGGATACGGTGGTGCCCCACAAGCGGTTCATTGTTCGGGATTATACGGTCAACACCAACTTCTCGCCGATGCGCCTGCAGAACAACCGCGACACGCTGCATCTGCCCCCCTACAGCATCATCTATGACGGGAAACTGCGCTACAAGCCGCAACTTATCGACAACCTTAACCGCATCCGCGACGGCCGCTATTATTCCCTGCGTAATGTGGAGAAGACATACCGCTCACTCAACCAGATAAAGCAGTTCCATTTAGTGAACCTGAACTTCACGAATGTGGGGCAGGAAGCCGATTCTGTGGGGACGCTCGCATGCAACTTCCAGCTTACGCCGTTGAAGCGCTCCGAATTTTCCTTCGCCATAGAAGGAACGAACTCATCAGGGAACCTGGGTATTGCCGGAAACTATAACCACCAGTGGCTCAACCTGT
The DNA here is from genome assembly GCA_031272965.1 of Bacteroidales bacterium. Classification (GTDB taxonomy): domain Bacteria; phylum Bacteroidota; class Bacteroidia; order Bacteroidales; family Prolixibacteraceae; genus JAISSS01. The sequence goes on from JAISSS010000002.1 coordinate 4,752, forward strand.
TTCGCGGGGCGGAAATCCTTAATATACGGCTAAAAGGCGCTTTCGAGCGCCAGCAAACGATGGTCAACGAGCGCTCGCTGAACTTTAATACGCAAGAATTCGGGATAGAATCGTCGCTGAAGCTGCCCAAATTTATCGGCCCCTTTAATGGTAGCCGGATGTTCAATTTCCAGGTGCCGCAGACCTATATATTAGTGGGCTACAACTTTCAGGCGCGTCCCGATTATACCCGCACCATCACTACGTTCCAATATGGCTACCAGTGGAAGAGTTCGCTCTATCGCAACCATACGCTGAACGTGTTAGACGTCAACTATGTGCGCCTGCCGACCATCACTGCCAACTTTCTCAATTCCATAAATGACCTCTATATCAGGAGCAGTTATACCGACCACCTGATTACGGCGCTCAATTATACGCAGGTAAATAACCGTTCCAATCCGCGGACGGGGAACTACCGCTATTTTAAATGGGCGTTTGAATCGGCGGGCAACGTGCTGGCGGCCGTGTCGGCGCTGTCGGGCCAGCACAAGACCTATGCCCTTGATACACTTACGCAGCGTAATACGGGCTATTATGAAGCCTTCGGTACCCGCTTTGCGCAATACCTGAAAGCCGATTTTGAATATCGTTATGGCTACCGGCTTGACCAGCATACGCAATTAGTGAGTCGCATTTTTGCGGGAGTGGGGCTTCCTTACGGCAACTTCGATATTATGCCGTTTGAGCGGAAGTATTTTTCGGGGGGTGCCAACGGAATTCGGGCGTGGCAAGTGCGGACGCTCGGTCCCGGCACCTACCGTGCGCCCGAGAACGCTTATCCCAACCAGTCGGCTGACATCAAAATTGAGGGCAATATTGAATACCGCTTCCCGCTGATTAGTCCTGCCGAGGGCGCCTTCTTCATCGATGCGGGCAACATCTGGGCTATCAACCGGAAAGATAACCGCGAGGGGGCGCTGTTCCGCTTCGACAGCTTTTACCGGCAGTTTGCCATCGGCACCGGCGCCGGATTACGGTTCAATTTCAGCTATTTCATATTCCGCCTCGACTTGGGCATGAAACTGCGCGACCCCTCATTAGAGCCGGGCAAGCGCTTCATCATCGGTAATTATCCCCTCTCTTCCCGTCACTTCAACCTCTCATTTGCCATTGACTATCCTTTCTGAGGAATGAACAGTTGTCAGTTGTGCCGCACACGGTATCTCATTACATCATTTTGAGACTGCGTGAGACAGACAGGAAGCCCTGCTGTTGAGATGCAGGGTTTGCGTTTCTGCAAAAAGCAACTGCCGCCTTCGGCAATGCGGGGCGGCAGTTGTGCGTTTCTGTATCGGGCGGTTAATTTTGGCGTTTCAGGGTTTCGGAGACAGTAACCCATGCGTCATAGACGGCCGGGGTTGATTCTGTGGCGGGTGTTTTGAGCGTTCTGTAGCGATAGTACAGATGGAAGCGTTTGAAGTCGGTAACTTCGTAGCGGTTCTCCTGCGGCTCGCCGAGCGCTTCTACCTCTATGGTGCCGTATGGGGCGATGCTCACCGTATTGTCGGGGTTGACCGTCAAGATTACGGCGAACTTGGTGATTTTTGTCAGGTCGGCGGTGTTGTCGGTCAGGCCGGTCTCCGAGCCGACGGTTACCCGCACGGTCGTTGCCGACAGCGGATACATCGGTTTGGTAGCCACCATTTCTTTGCCATCCTTTTCGCCGCGCGACTGGTAGGTAGTTGAAACGGACGTCTGGGCATACCTGTTTTCAACTACCGGACGGTAGAGAACGCTCGCCATGTCGGGATTTATCTCGTAGTTGCCCGAAATATGCTTTATCTTGAGCGGGATAAAGTAGATGGAATCGGGTGAGATGTTTTCCGTATAGATTTTGAGCGGTATGGTAACGTAGGGGTCGGTCTGGCCGGCCTTCATGGTGGCCGTGAGTATTGGCAGCTCGTATTTTTCCGCAGGCAGTTGTTGGGCATAGCGGGCCGAATCGAGGTCATAATAGCGATAATTGTATTTCCCGATGATGGAGTCGTCATATTCCAGCTCGACAGTGATGTCCTCGTCCACGGGGTTGGTGCCGCCGCAGTAGATGGAAATGAATCCGTCCGAGACGGGGTTCTCAAAGGAATGTACCGCCGTATATACGTTGTCGCTGCTGCCGACCAGACAGAAGACTTTTTTGTAGAGTTCTTCGTGGAACATCGCGTCGGTGTCGCAGGCGTTTATGGCGGCGACAAGTGCGGTGAGAGCCGTGATTTTTTTAAAGTATTTCATTTTTTTTGAGTATAAAAAATTATAAACTTATATTCATTTTACCAGCCAGGATTTTGCGATATTGTCGGCACCCGTTTAATTTCGCTGTTGCTGATGGGCAGCCACACCATTTTGCGGTCGGTAACGCGGCTGCGGGCGCGCAGGTTATCCACCCGCGTCCGCTGGTAGTATGAGCCGTCGCTGCGTTTGCCTTCGATGTTCATGCCTTCAATGGGTTCCGAGTCGCGTTCGAGATAGACGCCCCAGCGCCGGATGTCGTAGTAGCGCCGGTTTTCATGCAGAAATTCAATCATTCTTTCGCGCTCTATGGCCTTGAAGAGTTCTTCCCTGTCGGCCAGCTGTGCGGCGGTCAGTCCGGGTAATCCTGCCCTGTAGCGCACCAAATTAAAGGCGGCGGCGATTTCATTCTCGTCGCGGGAGAACGAGTAGTCGATGCTGTCGCTGCCGGTTACTGTCCATGTCTGGGTGAGGTTGTTCAGCGCCTCAGCGTAGGAGAGCAGGATTTCGGCATAGCGGATGATGCCGAAAGGTTTCGGCAGCCGGGTGGCGTTGGCGCCCGACCAGGCATCGTCAGCATGTACGAACTTCTTGGATACGTAGCCGGTAGTAGTGTAGTCTTCCACGTTTCCGGCCGACTTGTATTTGCCCACGTTATCGTCAGTGGCATAGCCGAAATACTGGTTGTATTTTCCCGATTCGTTGGTGGAGAGCATGGGCCAATAGCATTGGCTGAATCCCACGGAGGCATAGAATCGCATTTCGCGGTTCACATACATGTTGTATATTCCGTAGGAGCCGCCGCCGAGACGGTAGCCGGAAAATTCCTTCCGTCCGAGGAAGAATCCCGTTTCGTCGTAGGGGCAGTCAGTCGAGCCGGGGGCTACGGGGTCGCTGCCGTCAGCGAGGAAGAAAGCGTCAACGACTTTCTGGGTGAGCGCCATGCCGCCATAGCCGCCAAATTCTTTGGGAAAGCTGTGCTGGGTGTAGGATGCAACGACGCCGTCCATACGTCCCCACACAAATTCGGGGTTGTTGGTGGCCACGCCTTCGCCGGTGAACATGTCGGAATATGAGCGATAGGGGTCTATGCCGCCCGGGCCGTCCGGGAAGTCGGCCTTATTACTCATCGAGGCGGGCAGGGCAGGGGTGTTGTCGTCCGCCTCGACGGTGTGCAGGTTATAGATTTTCATGTCTATGACCCGTTTTGCGGCGTATGCGGCGATGGCCCAGCGCTTTTCGTCATAGCTCTGGTTTACGAAATGGGCGTCGTCGGAGGCCCGCTTCCAGTTGCCGTAGTATGCGCGGGCGGCGTTTCCGGCCACGCCGGAGGCCCCGCCGCCCCCGTTAAACAGCGGACTGGCATGTTGCAGCCGCAGCCGGGCAACGATTCCGTAAGCCGCCCCCCGCGTGGGGCGCCCGAACTGCGCTACCGGCACACTCAGCGGCAAGAAACGCGCCGCCCGTTCCATCTCCGTGCAGATATATTCTATCGACTCGTCGTAAGTGGCCCGCTCTGTCTCGTAATATTCGGGGGGCATGTTGGTCTCGTATATCTCGTCGCCTATCAGGATAACCGGCCCGTGTACGTTCAGGATGTGCATGTAGGCGTATGCCCGCAGAAAATAGGCATAGCCCATGATTTCATTGCGTTCCACGGTGGTGAGCTGCGTACACTTGCCGATGTTGGCGATAATGATGTTAACCTTGCGGATAATCTTATACATATTTGGCCAAAAGTTCATATTTGTACCGGCAATGTTGTCCGCATCAATGGAGCCCTGTATGAGCTGGCCGGACTGCCATCCGGACGAAATCCACTGGATGAATCCCTCATCGGAGCAGGCTATTCCGGGGAACGACAGCCCGCTGGCCATCCCGTTTCCCCAGTTGGCGGCCTCGTGTGGCAGGCCGGCAGCGGCGCCCCACAGGTAGGCTTCCAGCCGCTCTTTATTGGAAAATATGGAATCGTAGGTGAGTAAGTCCCCCGTGTAGTTGTCAACACTCAGGAAGTCCTTGCAGGACATCGCGAGCATTAACAGGCAGAAAATAAATGTTTTGGTAAAGATATTTGACTTCATAGTACTCAAATTTTACAGGTGAATATACAATTGGAAGGCATATTGTGCGGGTGTGGGATAGATAACGCCGTTCCGCCAGGCCTGTTCAGCGTGAAAGATGTTGACGTTGTCCCATGAGTACAGGTTCGTTCCAACTAACTGTAGCTCTACGGAGCGTATGCCCCATTCCTGCAACTGCTTGTGTTTCAGATTGTATCCGATAGAAATTTCCTGCAGTTTCAGGTATCTGGCGTCGCGTTTCCAGAAGTCTGACAGGCGGTAGTTGTTAGAGTTGTTGCCGTATGTCAGGCGGGGAAATATCGCGTTGGGGTTTTCTGTGGCCGGGTCGCCGGAATAGGAGGCGGGCGTCCAGCGGTTTTTCTGGTCGGCGGCCATTGTCAGGACGTTTCCTGTTTCGCCGCCGATGAATGGCACGAATCCCACACCATTGCTGCCGCCGAGGCGGGAATCGGTAATACCCACATGATAATAGTCGGTTTTTCCGGTACCTTTAAAGAGGATGCCTATGGTGAGGTCTTTCCACGTAAATTCGCCGCCGAATCCGTACATCAATGTGGGATAGTTGTTGGTGAGCGACAGCGGCACAGTGTCGTAGGCGTCAATAAGGCCGTCCGCATTGACGTCCTTATATTTGATGTCGCCGGGCAGCACCGTGCCGAACTGGGTCGCGCTGGCGGCCACGTCCGCCTCGTCGCGGAAGAGGCCCAGCGATTTCAGCCCGCGGGTGGCACCGTTAGGCCATCCGACGTAATACTGGTACGGGTAGCGCTGTTCGGCCTGCTCCCAGTTCTGTATCTCATTGCGGGAATAGGTATAGTTAGCCCGCAGGGTGAACGACATGTCCCTGTTTATGGGCTGCATGTAGCTGACATTTCCGTCCGAGCCGTAGCTGCGCATCTTTCCCACATTTCCGTAGGGCATGTTCACTGCTCCGATGTAGTCGGGTACCTGCGTACGCTGCTGGAATATGCCGTCGCGCTGGTCGTTGAAGAAATCCACCGTCAGCGAGAAGCGCTGGTCGAAGAGGGTGGCTTCGATGCCGAGGTCGCTTTTGATGGCTTTTTCCCATTCGAGGTTGTCCGCGCCCACAATATTTTCGGATATTCCGTAAGTTCCGCCCCATGCGGCGCTGCTGTTCTGATTGAAAGTGGTCAGATATGCAAAGCGGCGGTTGCCACTGATGCGGTCGTTGCCTACGCTGCCATACGAGAACCTGAATTTCAGGAAGTTAAGCCATTTAAGGTTGTCTCTCACGAGGTCATATTGGGTAGGTATCCAGCCCACCGCCATAGATGGGAAGAAGCCGTATTGCCGCCCCTGCTGGAAGTTCTCGGACCCGGTGTATCCGAAGTTCACGTCAATCATGTAGGTGTCGCGGAAGCCGTATGTTATGCGGCCTGATACCCCCTGATAGCGGATGGGCAGGGCGGCCAGGCTTGCCGGCAGATATGTGCTGTAACTGCTCACGTCGGAGGCGCGTTTCTGGTCGCTGGCATAGTAATACAGCAGGCCGGAGATGCGGTGCTGGTCGTCGAGCAGCTTCTCCTCGTAGGTCAGCGTCGATTCGAGGAAGAACTTGCGGAACTGGTCCTGGCTATAGCTGTAGGTGGTCTGCTGTGCGCTGATGCGCTTTATCAGGTCAAGCGAGCCGTCAATTTTGCGTCCTTGGGCATAATACATGTCGGGACGGGCATATCGCGATTCGTTAAAGTTGGTGGTCGAAGTGTAGGCGCCCTGAATCTTGAATTTGAGGCCTTCTATCAGCCACGAGAGGTCTTCCTTAAGGGCCAGGGTGGCCTGCAGGTTGCTCTCTTCGGTGGTGCGGGCGCCGGTGTGGTTAATCATCACGTATGGCGAGAACTGGTTGTTGCCGGTGCCGTAGGAGGGAATCTCGCCGGTGGAATACACTATCGGGATTGTGAGCGGGGTGAGCAGCGCCTGTGCCTGCCACAGATAGTCGGTGCTGGCCATCCCCGGCTGCCGGTTTTTGGAATAGAATCCTTCGGTGCCGAAATAAACATTGGTGTGTTTTGTCAGGTCGATGTCCACATTGCTGCGGAAGGTGTACTTGCTGTAGCCCGATTCTGTGCCATAGTCGCTGGAAGAATCATGGCGGTATGCGGCCGGCTCGTTGGAAAGCCCCAGACTGACGAAGTATCTGGCCACTTTACCGCCGCCGCGCATGCTGGAATAATAGCTGCGCTTAAAGGAGGTACTTTTCAGGGTCTCGCGTTGCCAGTTGACGTTAGGATACAGGTCGGGGTCGAGGTTTTTGCGGATGAGGGTCAGTTCCAGGTCGGAATAGACGGGCAGGTCGTCTCTGACCGCCCGCGCCTCGTTAGCTAAGAGGGCGTAGTCGTAGGCCCCGATATATTCGGGCAGCCGAGTGAGATGCGAGACGGTAAAATTTGCGCGTCCGGTGATTTGCAGCTTGCCCTCGTCGCCGCGTTTGGTGGTAACAAGGATTACGCCGTTTGCGCCGCGTACGCCATATACGGCGGTGGCGGAAGCGTCTTTGAGTACGGAGAAGCTCTCAATGTCGGCAGGGTCTATCTGGCTAAGGGTTCCTTCGAGGCCGTCGATGAGCACTAATGCGCTGGCATTGGCCCCGAAAGTGCCGATACCGCGCACCCAGAACTCGGAGATGTCGTCGCCCGGTTCGCCGCTGGTCTGCATCGTGATGATGCCCGGCACACGTCCGCCCAGCATGTTGTTGACCGACACGCCCGGCGTCTGCAGCGTCTTAACATCCACAGAGGTTATGGCGCCCACAACGCTCACCTTGCGCTGCGTAGCCCCCATTCCCGTGATGACGGTCTCCTCCAGCTGTATGGCTGACGGCTTCATGGTTATTTTCATGCCGGTCTCTGCGGCCGTAACATACTGCTCCACATTTTCATAGCCGATAAAAGAGAATATTATTACGTCGCCTTTGGCGGCTTTCAGGGAGAACTTGCCGTCAATGTCGGTAATTGTACCAACCCCCGGCTTGTCTTTCAGATAGACACTCACTCCCGGCATGGTCTCCCCCTTCTCGTCAACCACCGTGCCACTGAGGGTCAGGGTGGTCTGGGCATACATGACGGGCGTCCACAGCATGAACACCGATAATAAAGTTACTATCAATTTTTTCATAATCAGTTATTTTTTATTGAATTGATAATTTTCTGATACACTGATTGTTATAGTCGCTGATATATACCGAGCCGTCTTTTGACACGGCAACGCCCCACGGCAGGTTCAGTAGCGCATAATCGGCTGTTCCGTCGATGTGGCCGGTCGTTCCGGGGATACCGATAACCGTGGTAACCAATCCTTCCGGGTTGATTTTGCGGATAACGTGGTTGTTTTTGTCGGCGATAAAGAGGTTCCCGTCGTCGTCAAAATCCACCTGCGTAGGCTCGCTGAAGCGGGCTGTGAGGCGCTCGCCATCGCTGTGGCCGGGCGTGTTCTCCTCGCCGGCATAGAGCGTCAGCTCGGAAGTCTGCAGATTGAACGTGTAGATGCAATGCCGGTTTCGGGCCGACATGTAGAGCATGTTATGCTCGTGGGGGTGGAACATTGAGAAGTAGTTCGACTGTTTTGAACGCAGGTCGAAAATAGGTTTCATCTCGCGGGTTTTCGGGTCAATTCTGACGATATATGAATCGGTGCGTGAGCCGAAGTATATCATTCCGTCGTCAGCGTTGGAGGCAAACTGGTGCTTGTAGGAGAAGTTCCAGCCGGTTTCCGACAGTCCGAGGTCGGCATTGCCCACACGAACAGGGTTATATTTGCGGGACGAGTAGCCGTCGTCCGGGTCGAAGCGCAGATAGGGGTAGCCGGAGTTGGCCGGAACCAGAACGTGGCGGCCGGTGGTCTTGTCAATGGTCGGGGCGTTGTAGGTGGAGCCGGTGAGCAGCACCATCACCGTATTGGCCGTTTCGTTGACCAGATACAGTCCATAGCCTTCGCTGGTAACATATACGTTGTCTTCCACATCTACGCCGATGAATTGCGGTTTGTAGATGCGGGCCTCCGACAGGGTTCCTCCCTGGTCGAGGTTGGCGCCGGGCTGCCCCAATACGGTGGTAAGGCCGATTACTGTGGTATATTCGAAGGTGTTCTTATAGGTTACGGAATCCTTCCCCGGCGTGGCGCCTGCGCCGACCGCCACGCTGATAGTGCAGGTGTCGCCCGGCTGACGCGGCGTGATGGCATAAATCATGTCGCCGGTGGTCTGAACCACTGCCGCCCGCTTCTTGTTGAAATAGACGCGCACCTGGCCGGGGTCATTGCCGAAATTAAGCCCCTCAAGGATGATTTGGGTGGCCATTCCCCCAGAATCGGGATAAAAGCGCGTCAATTCGACCGGCTCGGACGGGTTGTAGGCCGGGCCCTGTTCAAGCGCCTGCTGTGAACCGCTGTCTTCGCACGCCACAAAGACACCCGCGCTACACAACACGCTCAAAATACAGTACTCTCTTAGTTTGTGCATAAGTGAAATAAATTTAAATTATTATCAATATTGAAGTGTCCCAAAAAACGTTCCTCGTTTGGGACGCTTTCGGAGACAAAAATATTAGAAAATGTGATACAGCAGTGTTAAAATGCAAAATTTAATATATAGTATCGCGTAAAGTGCTTATTAAGAATGTTTTATATTGTTAATATAAAATTAATATTGATGTTGTCGGCAGACTGCGGGGTTATTAATTATGAATATTTGTT
>JAISSS010000045.1 GCA_031272965.1 Bacteroidales bacterium
TTGAAGTATTCCTTGACAGTAGGCGAACTGACGCCGCAGTCTTGCGCGATATTCTTATAAACCACCATCTCGCCGTCGCTTTGCGCTGCCACCTCCATAAAACGGGTGAAAGTCTGCAAGTTACGCGAAAGCGCTTCGGCGCGGATTTCTTCGTTGAGATATTCGCCGATATATGCTTGCAGGCGGCGACGGGGATTGGCGACCATGTAGTGGCGCGGCAGGAGACCGTTATTGATTGCTCGCGAGAGGTCGAAATCGGGTATCTCGGCGCTGACAAGCGGGAACAGTTGCGTCCGTAACGCCCTGCCACCAAGCAGGTTAGCGCCCACGCGCATTAGTTTGCGGGCGCTCGAACCGCACTGTGATACATAAGTACCATTTTAATTTATGATGATAAAATAAAGTTTGACTTTGCAAAATTACAATTTTTTTTTGATATGCAGCAATTTTCTGCGAAAAAAAAAATACTGAACGCAAAGAACATGTATAGGCGCTGTTTAAACCTAACAGGTCTCTCCAAGACCTGTTAGGTTTCGTTTCGGGTTACAGGGAGGACGCTTGCAATGACAGCACCCACATCCCGTAGGGATGATACGCTTGGTAGAATCAACGTTGCCTCCTTTTGGGCGCATTCCGTACAAATCCCGTCATTGCACGAAGCAATCTTTTCAAAACACTCTTGTGGAAGGGCGTTTACTGTTTGAACACTTAGGTTGATGACTGAATGGAGGAGGTCGAGGATGTGGCGGGATATTTGGGGACGCTTTCGTAGTTCAGGTGCTGTTCTGCCAACTGTCGCTCTGCCTTGCTGAATGCCCAAAAGTGGCAGACTGCTCGTTGAAGAAATCAATCATACGCCGCATATTGTCGGCAAGTTTTTCTTTTTAAAAATTATAGACCCACGCATCTCTGCCTGTTGCCACGCCCACAATATTTGCCAAAAAGAAACTCTGTGCCATCCGTGCCTTTTGCGGTCATTTAATAAAAAAAAGCAGGGCAGACTGTAAAGCCTGCCCTGCGGTTGTTTATTTAGTAATGCGAAATTTGTGTCATTACTTACGGCACATAAGTAAATTCAAATTGCTTGTAGTTATGGTTGGCCACGTCAACGACGTAGCGGATGACGTGGTATCCCTTGCTCAGGGTGAGCGTATTGGGGAAGTCCACCCATGCGGTCGCGGCGCTCCACACGTGCCATCCTCCCTGACCGGGGCTTGACAGAGTGCCTGAATCGTTGGCGCCGGAGCCGTCCACTTCGAGGTGCATCTTGGCCACCGTGCCGGGGTTGGGGCCTGACAGCCATGCCCTGACCTTATATTTGCCGGCGTCTTTCACATAGACGGTATATTGGCGCCATGAGCCGGTGCCCACGCTGCCTACGTTCTGGCCGATATCGCCTGGGACGCCGTTCACATAGCTCTGCTCTTTGCTGCCGTTGCCATACTGACTGACGTTTGTCCCGCCGGTGTCCCAGTCAACTGCATCAAGGTTGCATACCGCATCTTTCGACAACTCGTATGACTTCGGCGAGTAGCTGAAAATTTCCAGGTCTATATCGCGGCTGAATGTGCCGGACGTAACGCGGAGTTTGGCGGTTCCCAATGTATTTGTATTGGCGGTAACTACTCCTGCCGCGGTAACTGTGGCTAAATCAGGGGTTAATGACGTCCATGAGAACGGCGCATAGTCGGCGGAGGACGGGAATGGCCCTACCGTGATGGTTGCCGGATAGCGAACAGCGACTTTGGTGATGCTCGGGTCCGAAATCGCGGTCATCGTGGGCTTTACCACAGTGATGGTGATGCTCTTCTCCACCTCGCCCTGCTTGACGGTGATGACAGCGGTGCTGCCGATAGCGTTGACGTTGGCAGTGATGCGTCCGTCCTGGCTGACAGTGGCCACATCTTCGTCAGACGACGACCACTCAAAGAACAGGTCGGTGGCGTCTTCGGGGACGGGTTTGGCTTCCACTTTCACGGGGTAGCCTATCGGCACGTTCAGTGTGGAAGGGGCGTCGATGGCGGTGAGCGCTACCGGCGTGGCGGCCACGAACACGATGATGCTGCGACGCACCTGTCCCTGGCTGATAACCACGGTAGTGCGGCCCACGCCGATGCCTTCGAGGACGCCGGCCTGACTGACTTTCACCACATCCTCATCGTTGGAATACCAGAGGAAGTCGGCTTTCACTTCTATCGGGCGGGTGGTGGCGGTGATTGGCACCTGCTCGCCGACCACCATATTTACGGTTTTCTTATCGACGCGGATTTCGTTGAGGACGATTTCCTCGTCGTCGCTGCAGCCATAGAAGCCGGCAGTAAGCGCGACACAGAGTGCGGCGCAGGCGTAAAATAGGGTTTTCTTCATGACTTAGTTCCTTGTTAAAGTTTCTCTTACGGTGTACCATGCGCCCCATGTGGGGTCGGATGTCTCGGTTCCTGCGGTATTTTGCAGGCGGTAGCGGTATGACAGGTAGAAGCGCTTGCGGATGAGCCCGCTTTCCTGTACCTCTTCGGCATATTTGTTATAGCCGACTTCCGGCAGCATGTCGATATCCACCGTACCGTAAGGCAGCACGGTTATTGACTGGTCGGGGTTTACCCGCACGATGATGGAATATTTATTCACGGTGGCAGGGTCCGGACGCGAGGCGGCCTCGGTCTCGTTGCCCACATACATGCGTACAGTGTTGGCGGTGAGGGGCCGCACGATTTTGGTGCCGCTCATGCCAGTTGTCCCGTTAATTGTGCCGCTTTTGGTGTAATAAGTAACGTTTTGCTGTTCGGCGTAGTCGTTGTCGATAGTTACGCGGTAGAGCACGTTAAACTTGTCGGGGTTTGCCTGATAGCCGCCGGAGAGGCTCTTGATAGCCACCGGAATCATGTAGATAGTGTCGGGGGAGAGTCTCTCGCCCGAGGGCAGTTCGGGGCGCACCGTTACAGGAACCTGCACGTATGGTGTTTCGGGGTTCGCCGGAATGGTAACAGTTGTGGGCAGGGCATCGTAAAATTCGGGCCGCAGTATCTTTGCGAATGAGGCCGAATCGATGTCAAAGTTGTTCTTGTTATATTTCGGCAGCAGAACGGTGTCCTCTTCCAGGGTAACGGTAATTGCGTCAGGGTTCGGGTTGGAGCCGCCGATGCCTATTGACAGGTACTTGGTTGATTCGCCGTCTTTGAGATGGTATGCCTCTGTATAGACGTTGGCAGTGCCGCTGGCGCTAAGCAGGTAGATGTAGTTCTGATACATCTCCTTGTCATAGTCCTTGTCCTTGTTGCAGGACAGGGCGGTCAGCAGAGCCAGACTTATCAGGATATTAAGGGATATTTTTAATGACTTCATATTTTGTAATGTTAAATTTATATTTTAAACATTTGTTCATTAATCCTGCCATCCGGGGTTCTGGTCGAGCAAGGTAGCTTTACGCACCTCGTTGAGGTCGAGCGGGAGCAGCACTAATTTCTTGTCGGCGACGCGGGCGCGGGCTTTGGAGTGGTTAATCGGCACTACCTGGTAGTAGTCGGGGCCTTCGTTAGCTTCCACGTTCATGCCCTGCATGGGTTCGCTCTCTGTTTCGAGATATTTACCCCATCGGCGGACGTCATAATAACGGCGGTCTTCGAAGATAAACTCTACCATTCTTTCGCGTTCCAGCAGTTCCTGTATCTTGTCGGCGTCAGCCAGCTCGGCGGCGGTCAGGCCGGGCAATCCGGCGCGGTAGCGCACCTGATTGAAGGCGGCGGCCATTTCGGCCTCGTCGCGGATGACGTGATACGTCGAATCTTCCGTGATAGCGATATCGTAAGAACTCTGCAGGTTGTTGAGCGCTTCGGCATAGTTCAGCAGGATTTCGGCATAGCGGATGATGGGGAACGCCTTATTGAGGCGGGTGGCACCGGACCCGGAATATGCGTCTTCCGCATGCACGTATTTGCGCATGTTGTAGCCGGTAATCGGGTAGTTCAGCGGGTAGCCGTAAGTGCCGGCCAGACCGCCGGACCCGTCCGCCGCATAGCTTACCGGCCCATTGAGCTTGTTCGCCGCAGTGGTGTTCGTGGTGGCCGGCCAATAGCATTGGCTGAACGAGATGGAGGCATAGAAACGCATCTCGCGGTTCTTGTACATGTTGGAAGCAGTGGCGGCCAGCTGGTATGATGCCGAGGTGGCGTTCCCGTGTCCGGGGCCGTCCCAAATGATGTTCGTGCCTACCGTACCGGTGGTGGAATAAGGATAGTCCGTGCTGGAATCGTTAATGGTATGCCCGTCTTCCATCATGTAGTTGTCGATGATTTTCTGGGTAACGCCGAAGCAGTTCAGTCCACCCATGTTCAGACGCGGCAACGGGAATGTAACTACGAGGTAGTTATATGTTGCGTCGAACATTCTGCCCCACACAAATTCGGTGTTTCGCTGCGGGAGCGTTTCGCTGGTAAACATGTCGGAATAGGAGCTGAAAGGGTCGATGTTTGCGGCGCCATAGGGGAAGTTCTCTGCGGTGAGGTTCGGGTCGCCGGTGTTGGTGGGCAGCGGGCGGGTTCCGGCCTTGCGCTCTACGGTGTGCAGCTGGTACATGTTCATGTCCATCACCCGTTTTGCGGCGGCGGCTGCCACAGCCCACTTGCGCTCGTCGTAGGTCTGCGAGACGTAGTTCACCCCGTCATAGGTGCGTTTCCAGTCGCCGAAATAGATGCGGGCTGCCGCGCCACCATTATAGAGGGGGCTGGCCTGAATAAGCCGTATGCGGGAAATCAGGCCGTAGGCCGCACCGCGTGTGGGGGCGCCGAAGTTGGCCACAGTAACCGTAGTGGGCAAATAGAGCGCCGCCTTCTCCAGCTCGTCGCAGATGTAATCCACGGTCTCGTCGAAAGTGGCACGGTAGCGGTCGTAATATGCGGGGTCCTCATTATTGTCCATAATGTCGTCGCCCAGCAGTACTAACGGCCCGTAAACCATCATCATATTATAGTAGGCATACGCCCGCAGGAAATAGATGGTACCCATCAGGTCCCGCTTGTCGAAGGCGGTCAGGTCAACAGCCTCGTCCATGCGGGCAATGATGGTATTACACTTGCGGATGATTTTATAGTAGTTGTCCCACAAGCGCATTCCGCCGGTGCCATTAGCGTCGGTGGAGGGGGTCATCAGGCCGTTGGCATACGCCGAGCCGGGGAAGTCGTTGGTGAGACAGAAGCCCTCGTCGCAGGCCATAGGGCCGGGAACGTAGTAGAAATTACCCTCCGGCATCAGCAGGCTGGCTGTGGCGCCCAGATAGCGCTCTAAGTTCCGCTTGTTGTGAAACACGGAATCGTATTTGAGGGTCTCATTAAAGTAGTCGTTTACGTCGAGGAAATTACACGAGGTTACGGCCAGCAACAGCGCCGCCGCAAAGATACTGTGTCTGATAATATTTTTCATGTCTTAAATATTTTTCAGGATTAAAAGTTAATATACAGCTGTAACGTGTAGCGTGCCGGAATCGGGTAAACTAATCCGTTATACTGTGCCTGTTCGGGGTCGAACAGCTTCACGTTGTCCCACACATAGAGGTTGGAGCCTACGGCCTGCAAGTCCACGGAGGTGATACCTACTTTGCGCAGGAAGTGTGCTTTGAGGTTATAGTTCAGGGTGATTTCCTGCAGGCGGAGGTATTTGCTGTCGCCTTTCCAGAATGTTGACAGCTGGGAGTTGTTGGCATTGTAGCCGTAGGTAAGGCGGGGGAACATGGCGTCAGGGTTCTCCGTAGCGGGGTTCCCCGAATAGGAAGCGGGCGTCCAGCGGTTCTTCTGCTCGCCGGCGATTGTCAGGATGTTACCCAGCTTGCCGCCGTGGAAGGGAACATAGCCCATACCATTGTTGCCGATGGTGGAGTTCACATACTGTCCCACGTTGTAGTATGGGGTGCTGCCGGTGCCTTTAAAGAGGATACCGACGCGGAAGTTCTTATAGTGAAATTCGCCGCCGAAACCGTACATCATGCGAGGGTATGTAGGCGTTGACATGGCGATGATGTCGTCGCTGTTGACTAAGCCGTCGCCGTTGATGTCCTTATATTTGATGTCGCCGGGGGCCACTGCCTCGCCGCCGAAAGTCTGGGTGGGGCTGCTGGCAATATCCTGCTCGTCGCGGAAGAGGCCCAGCGCCTTATAGCCGCGGATGGAGTTTAGCGTATAACCGCCATATTCCGTGTAGGGATATTTTTGCGGCGCCTGTTCCCAGTTCGACACCTCGTTGTCGGAATAGGTGTAGTTGGCGCGGACAGTGAAGTCCATGTTCTTGTTTATTTCGTAGGTGTAGGCTACGTTTCCGTCAGAGCCCCAGCTGCGCATTTCGCCCACGTTTCCATAAGGATTGGCCAGCAACCCGACATAGTCTGGGATAGACTGGCGCTGTTGGAAGATGCCGTCGCGGCGGTCGTCAAAGAAGTCCACCGTGAAGGTGAGTTTTTCTCCCAGCAGGCGGCCTTCAATACCGAAGTCGGCTTTCTTTGCGCGTTCCCATTCGAGGTTGTCGGCGCCGATGGAGGATTCGCGGATACCGTTGGTCTCCGTTGTCCATTGTGTGGCGACGTTTTCGCTGACGATTGTCAGATACGGGAAGCGGGTGCTGGAGATGGAGGCGTTACCTACCGTTCCGTAGGAGCCGCGGAACTTCAGGAAGTCAAGCCATGGCAGGTTGTCTTTCACGAAGTCGTAGTTAGTAACTACCCATCCGGCGGCAATTGAGGGGAAGAATCCGAAGCGGCGGCCTTTCTGGAAGTTCTCCGAGCCGGTGTAGCCGAAGTTCACGTCCATAAAGTAGGTGTCCTTGAAGCCGTAAGAGAGGCGGCTACTGAGCGCCTGATAGCGCTTGGGGATAGCGGCCATAGAGGCGTTTACACCAGAGGTGCCGATGTCGCCGGTATCTTTGGAATCCTGCATCAGGTAATAGATGAGGCCGGTGAACCGGTGGTCATCGCCGAACACCCGTTCGTAATTAAGGGTGCTTTCAAAGAGGTATTTACGGTACTGGTTCTGGGCATAGCCATATTGCGCGGCCACTTTTTCCGAGCGCTTGGCAATCTGCAGGGTTCCGTTGACGTCTCGGCCGGTGGCCTCGTAGAGTTCGGGGCGCACGGTGCGGTATTCATCGAAGCGAGCCTCATTGTCGTAAGCGCCCTGTACGCGGATGCTAAGGCCTTCGGTGAGCATGCTCAGGTCCTGCTTGATTTCCATGGTAAGCTTGCCGTGATAGTTCTGTGAGGTACGGTTACCCGTCTCGTTCAGCATCACGTAGGGTGAGAAGTAGGTGCCGTCAGTGCCGGGCAGCTCGCCTGTGGAATAGCGTACAGGCAGCAGGATGGGCGTCAGTGCGGCCTGTGCCTGCCATATAGCGTCCGTATTTGCCTGTCCGGGGGTCTTGGTTATCGACAGCCACCCGTCAGCGCCAAAGAACAGCCGCGTGGTCTTGGTCATGTTAATGTCCAAGTTCATACGGTAGTTATACTGGTCGTATCCTACTCCTGTTTTAAACCTGCTACCGGGGGCCATTTTGTAGGCGGCGCCTTCGCTGTTGACTCCCAGACTGAGGTAGTATTTAGCCACTTCCGTTCCGCCCTGGGCGCTCATGAAGTAGGTCTGCTGGAAGCCGTTGCGCTTCATGGTCTCCTTTTGCCAGTCCACATCGGGATAGAGGTCGGAGTCTAAGTTATACTGTATGTAGCGCATGGCGTTGTCATCGTAGAGGGGCTGGTCGCCGCGCACCTCGTGGGCCTCATTCGACAGGCGGGCATAGTCGTATGAGCGGAGATATTCGGGCATACGGCGTATATGCGTGGCCGTGAAGTTGGTACGGAAGGTGATTTTCAGACGTCCCTCGCCGCCGCGCTTGGTAGTTACCAGCACAACGCCATTGGCGCCCCGCGAGCCATAGACGGCGGTAGCGGAGGCGTCCTTGAGTACGGAGAATGATTCCACGTCAGCAGGGTCTATGGAGTTGAGGTCGCCCTCAAGGCCGTCAATCAGCACTAATGCGCTGGCATTGGCGCCGAAAGTGCCGATACCGCGCACCCAGAACTCGGCTAAGTTCTTGCCCGGCTCGCCGCTGGTAACCATAGAAATCATGCCCGGCACACGTCCACCCAGCATGTTGGCGATGGAGGTTGCCGGTGTCTGGATTTCGTTGACATTTACTGTGGTGATGGCGCCTACAACGCTGATTTTACGCTGCGAGGCGCCCAGGCCGGTAACGACGACCTCTTCGATGCTCTCGGCGGCCGGTTCCAGCTGGAACTTCAGCCCCGTCTCTTCTTTGGTTACGGTATATTCTATGTTCGTGTAGCCGATGAACGAAATCACTAAGATGTCGTTCTTGGTAGCTCTGATTTTGAACTTGCCGTCCACGTCGGAAGTGGTTCCCACGCCGGCCCTGTTCTTAACGAATATGCTGGCGCCCGGAAGCGTCTCGCCTGACTCGTCATAGACCGTACCGGCAATGTTCAATTGCGACTGGGCTAATGCCATAAACGGCGCACACAGGAGTACAGCCAATAAAACTTTTTTAATCTTACGCATAAAAATTCGTTTTTCAGGTTAATTATTGAATTGCCAGTACCCGCAGGCGGTTGTTATGTCCGGCCAGGTCGGAGTTGGTGCCTTCGCCAAATTCCACGACATAGATATTGTTGTCCTTGTCGATGGCTACGCCTTTAGGCCCGTTAAACAGCGCGTCTTCGGCATTACCGTCCTGGGAGCCTTTCACGCCGCCCTTGCCGATAGCTGTGGATACTTTGCCGTCCGTGGTGATTCGGCGGATGCAGTGGTTGTTCTGGTCGGCCACAAGCATTACGCCCGCGTCGTCCATACAGATTTGGACAGGCCGGTTAAACAGCGCATCCAAGCGGTCGCCGTCAGCATATCCTGACTGCCCCTGTTTGCCCGCAAAGGTGAGCTTCTCGCCGGTTTCGACGTCGATGGTCTTGATGCAGTGCAGCGACGGCAGCGAGATGTACAGCAATGTCGGGACGAAGGGGTCAAAGAAGAGGAAGGAGTCGGTATTGGGGTCAAACAGGTCGAACACCCGTTCCCCCTTGCGGGTTTTGGGGTCGAACTTGATGATGTATCCGGCATAGTTACGGCAATACGTGAGGCCGTCTTTCATGCAGGCCGCGAAGCCGTGTTTGGTGGAGGCAGCCCAGTCTAACTTTCCGGCCGCTACTTCGTCGGCGGTGGGATGCAGGATGGTGCGCTGCTTGGGCGTCCATTCGGCCTGCGGGTCGAAAGTATAGTATCTGTCGCCGCTGTCGTCCGGCACAATAATCAGGTTGTCGGCGTCAGCGGTCGGCGCTCCGAGAGGGGTGCCATTATGCAGCTCCTGCACGATGTTGCGGTCGATATTGACTACCACAAACGAGTAGGGCGTCCGCCAGTGGGAGATGAAGATGTTGCCTTCCGAATCGAGGCACAGCGTGGAGGGCTTGTCGAACCGCGCCTCGGCCAGTGTGCAGTTGACCTTGTAGGTGTAGTCGCCGGTTACGCCCGCAATAGTACTTACCGTAATCATGGTCTTGTAGCGGAAGGTCTTCTCAAAGGTTGTGGAATCTTTGCCCACCACCACGGAGATGACACAGGTGTCGCCCGGCTGCCGCGGGGTGATGACGTAGAGATGCTCTCCGTCAGAGCCTACCACATTGGCCCGGGTCTTGTTGAAATACACTTTGACGGCGGTCGGGTCGTTGCCGAAGTTGGCGCCGTCAATGAACAGCTTGGTAGCCATGCCGCCCGAATCGGGCTCAAAGGAGGTCAGCTTCACCGGCTGCGAGGGGTTATAAGGCGTCCCTATCGCCGTTCCGGTGTCATCCTCGCACGAGACGAGAGCCCCCATACCAAGCATCAAACTCAAAATGATAAATTTTCTGAATTTGTACATAATCTCAAATGAAATTGAAGGGTTAATAAATAAAACGTTAATTTTCAATCGGTTAGCGCGGCTATACATGCTCCCATGCCCCCGCCATAACCAATTTCTGTCGCCTGTTCCAGAAAACGTTCCTTTTTTGGAACATGACTTTGCAAAAATAGTTAAAAAACTTGTACGATGCAAAAAAAACGATATTATTTTTTCGCTAAAAATATAATACACTGATTTTCAATGACTTATAATTTTTGTACCATTGTTACTTAAAATTAACACTGAATTTTCGCATATGTATAAATAGTTGTATAATGCTCCATTTTTGTGTTCCAAAAAAGGAACGTTTTTTGGGACAGTCCAAAAATACCCGCTTACACCGCATGGGAGTAAGAGGGCGGAGCCGTAAGGAAAATAACGATTTTAAAAATATAACTCATTGAAAATCAATAAATTATACCACAAGATTTTTCAAAAAACATATCGAAGGCAGTATTTTTTTTTAGGACAAATGTTCTATAAAGCAGCCTGAAAAATGTCCCAAATTTTGGCACACAAGCCGAATCTGGCTTCTGTCCTTAATGAGCGTTAAATATCTAAAATACAGATACTTACAAATTGGCAACTACCGTCCCCAAAAACGTGCCTGCTGTCCCAAAAAACGTGTCATCGGTAAAATGTGCCGAAAAAGTACGTCCTTTTTTGGCACAATCGGGGCGCATCAGATTCAGTTAACATCTATCGGAACCACGATTCATCAGATTTTTATGATTAGCACGATTTTGGCACACGCAAGGTGTCCAAAATGCCCGTCATTGCGGGTTTGCCCCGCAATCCCCTGAAAAACTCACCCCTGCCCTGTCCGACAGCGTGGGATGAGCGGGCACTGGCGGCACAAAATTCACCATAAATGGCACAATCATATTTCTGCAAAGACACCCTTAGCAGCTGCGGGACAATAGTATATTGCCATTATTCCCTGGTTTTCAACATGTTAATAATGGAATAAGGGAGGCCATGGGGGCATTTCACAGCTACTAAGGGCGCTTGGAACAATAAGGGCAAAAATAGGGTTCATGGCAATCTCAATAAATATATTAAAATCCAGGTTCAGACAACAGTCATGGGGATTGCGGGTCAAGCCTGCAACGACGGGGTGGCTGTAGAGACGCACGGCCGCGCGCACGTTCCACCTCGCCTTTGAGAGGGGCCGAAGGTGAGGTACAATAATCATGGCAATCATATAAATTTTATAATAATCAAGGTTCAAGACTGTCCCAAAAAACGTTCCTTTTTTGGAATACCTTTTCTCAATGTTTTATGATATTTTATGCGGATGTATAACATATCATAATATTCAATTATTCTGCCCCGCTTTTTACGACAAATTCCGACAATTCCGGCACTTCTGCCGATTGTATATAAAAATAAATTTTTAGTTATAAACCTTTTTTTAATCTTCAAGACTATGTACAAATTCAGAAAATTTATCATTTTGAGTTTGATGCTTGGTATGGGAGCCCTCGTCTCGTGCGAGGATGACACCGGAACGGCGATAGGGACGCCTTACAACCCCTCGCAGCCGGTAAAGCTGACCTCCTTTGAGCCCGATTCGGGCGGCATGGCTACCAAGCTGTTCATTGACGGTGCCAACTTCGGCAACGACCCGACCGCCGTCAAAGTATATTTCAACAAGACCCGGGCCAACGTGGTAGGCTCTGACGGAGAGCATCTCTACGTCATCACCCCGCGGCAGCCGGGCGACACCTGTGTCATCTCCGTGGTGGTGGGCAAGGATTCTACAATCTTTGACAAGACCTTCCGCTACAAGACCATGATTACGGTACAGACCATTGCCGGGGTCAAAGGCGACTACAACTATACGATGGGCGACCTGACGTCAACCCGTTTAGACCAGCCGTCAACGCTCTGTCTGGACGCCGAGGGCAACATCTTTGTGTCGCACTGGCGGGTCCCCTACAGCTTTATCGTTATCAACGTAGCGAAGGGCATCTCGCAGGAGCTGTTCACCGGAGAAGCGCTCGGAGCCCCCTCTGCCGATGCGGAAGGCAAGGTCGTCATGGCCGGCACTGACAGCGGCGACGGATACCTTCAGTTCGACCCGGAGAGCCAGTGGGCGGCACGGCGGCGGACCATTCTGCATCCCACCGTCGAGGAAGACCCCACCAACCAGAAAGCCTTTACTATCAACTACAAGCATGGCATCACGTCCTGCAAAATTGACGGCTACATGTACACCCGTTCATACAATGGTATGGTAGTGCGCTTCGACCCAAAAACCCGCAAGGGGGAATTTGTAAAGCTCAATCCCAGCGGCGATTCCGGCACCGGGCGCGTTACCGATGCGGGCTATCTGAACCCTGACGCCGATTCGTTCCCCTATTTCGACCCCAACCATCCGAACATCATGCTGGTGGCCTTCCCCGGACACCATTGCATCATCTCCGTGGATATCGAGACGCGGGATGCCAGCCTGTATGCAGGAACCTACAAGACGTCCGGCTATCAGGACGGAGACCGGTTAGAGGCCAAATTTAATGCGCCCTGTCAAATATGTTCCGACTCTAACGGCAGCATCTTCATCGGCGATACCAACAACTACTGCATCCGCAAGATTGACTCTGACGGCAAAGTCAGCACGGCTATCGGCAAGGGCACTATCAGCGGCTATCAGGACGGCAATGCCGAAGACGCACTGTTTATGGGGCCCAAAGGCGTGGCCATCGATAAGGACAACAATATCTATGTGGCAGACTTCGGCACCAACGGAAGTTCCGGTCATGCAGGCAGCAACTGTATCCGTGTATTGTCCATTCAATAATTTAATCTTCTATGAAAAAACTGAGTATGTATAAAATCATCAAAGTCTTAGTGACAATGCTGTGTTTCGTGCCGTTTATGGCAGTGGCACAGTCGCAATTGAACATTGTCGGCACGGTCTATGATGAGACGGGCGAGACGCTTCCGGGCGCCAGCATCTTCATCAAGAACAAACCGGGCATAGGAACCACCTCCGATATGGACGGTAAATTCAGAATCAGGGCGGCCAAGAACGACGTCCTTGTGATTTCGTTCATCGGCTATAAGGAACTTGAATATCCCGTAACCAAAGAAGAGACGGGGCTGAAGTTCCAGCTGGAGCCGTCGGCCGAGAGTATTGACGAGGTCGTCGTTACCGGCCTTGGCATGTCGCAGCGCAAGGTCAGCGTTGTGGGCGCCATCACCACAGTAAATGTCAACGAAATCCAGACGCCGGCAACCTCCATCGCCAACATGCTGGGCGGGCGAGTGCCGGGCATGATTTCGTTAGTTACCAGCGGCGAGCCGGGCAAGAACTTGGCCGAGTTCTGGGTGCGCGGTATCGGCACTTTCGGCGCCAGCGACGGCGCATTAGTGCTGATTGACGGTCTTGAGGGCGACCTCAATTCCATAGACCCCGCCGATGTGGAATCTTTCTCTGTCTTAAAGGATGCCTCTGCCACGGCAGTATATGGCGCCCGCGGCGCCAATGGCGTCGTGCTGGTAACCACCAAGCGCGGCGGCGAGGGACGTCTTAAAATCACCTTCCGCACCAACTTCACAGCTACGCATCTGCGCCGCATGCCCGAATATCTGCGGGCCTACGACTATGCACGGTTAGCTAACGAAGCCCGCGAAGTGCGCGGAGACCTGCCCCTCTACGACGACAACGCCATGCGCTTCATCCAGTATCACTTGGACCCCGACCTCTATCCCGATGTGGACTGGCAAAAAGAAACGATGAAACGCAACGGCTTCCAGCACACCTATTTCCTCAGCGCACAGGGCGGAACAGAAGTGGCCAAATACTATGTGAGTCTGGGTATGAACAGCGAGGGCGCCGCCTACAAGATGGACCCGGGCAGCAGGTTTAAAACAGGCGTGGGATATGACCAGTATAACTACCGTATAAATATCGACCTGCAAATGACCAAGACCACAAAGGTCTTCTTCGGCTCTGACGGATGGCTGTCGAACCGCAAGCAGCCCGGACAGGCAGATACCGACAGGATATGGCAGGCACAGGCTGCACTGACGCCGCTCGTATTGCCGGTACGCTACTCCACCGGCCAGCTGCCCGGCACCGACGCCACCTACTTCTCGCCATACGTGATGCTGAACAACACCGGCACACGCACCAACCAGAACTATCACGGCAAGCTGACCATGGAAATCAAGCAAGACCTGAGTATGATTACACAAGGGCTGAACATCCGCCTGCAGGGAGCCTACGACAACGAGGCCCGCTTTGAAGAATACCGCACCGTATTGCCGGAACTCTACGAGGCCACCGGACGCGACGTCAACGGGAACCTGCTCATCGCCCGCCGCTCGGAGAAAGTAAACGCCCAATATGGCTATATCCAGAACCAGTACCGTAAATACCTCTTCGAGACCACGCTGAATTACGAAAAGATAATCAATGATGACCACCGGTTCACCGGCCTGATTTATTACCTTATGCAGGATTCCAAAGACACCGGCGACATCAGCACCTCCGGCATCAACCCGTCAATGGCGGCTATCCCCAAGCGCTATCAGGGGCTGTCGAGCCGCCTCACTTACGGCTTTAAGGATACCTACTTTATGGACGTAAACTTCGGCTACACCGGCTCGGAGAACTTCCAGGAAGGCCGCCGCTTCGGGTTCTTCCCCTCAATTGCCGCCGGATGGGTGGTTACCAACTACGATTTCATGAAGAACAGCCTGCCATGGCTCGACTTCTTGAAGTTCCGCGGCTCCTACGGCTCTGTGGGTAATGCCGCCATCTCCAACACCCGTTTCCCCTATCTGACAATCGTCAGCGAGAACGTCGCCACACAGTGGACGGCAGAAACCAACGGCATACGCGAATCCTCCATCGGCGCCGACAACCTCATGTGGGAGAAAGCCATAAAAGCCGACTTCGGCATTGAAGGCCGCCTGCTGAAAGAAAAACTCACCTTCACGGTGGACTTCTTCCGGGACAAACGCGACGGCATCTTCCAGCAGCGCCAGTCTATTCCCGACTATGTTGGCCTGCTGGCCATGCCTTACGGTAATGTGGGCGCCATGCGCAGCTGGGGCTCTGACGGGAACATATCATATACTTATGAAATAAACAAGGATATGGACTTCACTGTCCGGGCCAACTACACCTATTCCGACAACGAGGTGGAGATGTGGGAACTTGCCCCGCAGAAATATCCCTATACGGAATATAATGGCTACACGCTAAATTCCATCCGCGGCTATAAGGCGCTGGGGCTCTTCCGCGATGAGCAGGACATCGCCAGCAGCCCCACCCAGACATTCGGTGGCGTGGCTGTGGCTCCCGGCGACATCAAATATAAGGACATCAACGGCGACGGCCTCATTAACAGCGACGACAGAATAGCGCTGTCAACGCCTGTCTATCCCCGCCTGATGTACGGCTTCGGCGGCGAGTTCCACTATAAGAACTTCCGGGCCGGTATCCTCTTTAAAGGCACCGGCGACACCCCCTATTTCCCCATCGGCATGGGATATACGCCCTTCTATGGCGGCAAACTCGGCAACGTGCTGACAATCGCCGGCGAGCAGGAGAACCGCTGGACGCCCGCTTCCTATTCGGGGAATCCCGCCACGGAGAACCCTAATGCCATGTACCCGCGTCTCACCTACGGCTACAACGCCAACAATTCGCAAGTGTCCTCTTTCTGGCAGCGTAACAGCAAATACCTCCGCCTGCAGGAAATCACCCTGAACTATAACCTCAAACCACAGTTCCTGCGCAAGGTCGGAATAACCTCCGTTGACGTGCAGGCAGTAGGCTCGAACCTCTACGTGTGGGACGACGTGAAACTCTTCGACCCAGAACAGGCAGAATATATCGGATTGGCTTATCCGATTCCGGCACGCTACACGTTACAGCTGTACATTAACTTTTAATCCTGAAAAATATTTAAGACATGAAAAATATTATCAGACACAGTATCTTTACGGCGGCGCTGTTGCTGGCCGTAACCTCGTGTAATTTTCTCGACGTAAACGACTACTTTGAGGAGACCCTCAAATATGATTCCGTGTTTCACAACAAGCGGAATGTGGAGCGCTATATCGGCGCCACTGCCAGCATGTTGCCGGATGAGAGCAATTTCTTCACCAGCGTTCCCGGCCCTATGGCCTGCGACGAGGGCTTCTGTCTCACCGTTGACTTCCCCGGTTCCTATTATGCCAATGGTCTGATGACCGCCTCCTCGGACGGCACCGGCACTGCCAACCTGCGCAAGTGGGACGACTATTACAAAATCATCCGCAAGTGTAACACCATTCTCGCCCGCATGGACGAGGCTGTTGACCTGACCTCCTTCGACAAGCGCGACCTGCTCGCTCTGGTCTATTTCCTGCGGGCATATTCCTACTATAATATGGCGATGCTCTACGGGCCGTTAGTATTGCTGGGCGACGAGGCGCTCGACAATAACGAGGCGGCAGAATATTACGACCGCTCCCGCGCCACCTTTGACGAGACCATCGACTACATCTGCGAGGAGATGGAAAAAGCTGCGCAGTATTTGCCGACCACAGTATCGATATCGAACTTCGGCAGTCCCACAAAAGGCGCCGCTTATGGGCTTATTGCCCGTATGCGCCTGATTCAGGCCAGCCCGCTCTATAATGGTGGCAGCGCGGCCCGTATCTATTTCGGCGACTGGAAACGTACCGTTGACGGACAGAACTATATCTCGCAGACTTATGACGAGCGCAAGTGGGCCGTAGCCGCTGCCGCCGCAAAACGGGTCATCGACATGAACATGTACCAGCTTTATACTGCCGACGTTAATTCGGACACCCGTCCGCTACCCACCAACACGTCCGACCCGAACTTCGCCACGATGAACTTCCCCGACGGAGCGCTGAACATCGACCCGTTCCATTCCTATTCGGACATATTCACCGGTGAGGCTATTCCGGTACGGAACCCCGAATTTGTGTGGGCAAAAACATCCTCCTGGGTTACTACCTATATGGTGTGGGGCGCATTGCCACATAACCTGTATGGCGGGGGGAACTGTCTGGGGGTGCCGCAGAAAATCATCGACAGCTACCTCATGGAAGACGGCCATACCATCAACGATTCCAGCACCGACTATCCCTACGAGACGCAGGGCCAGATTCAGGGCTCCGACACATACCTCGCGCAGGATTTCAAGCTGTCCAGTCAGGCCTCAAAGATGTATAAGAACCGCGAGATGCGTTTCTATGCCAGCATCGGCTTCAGCAAGAGCTTCTATCCGGCCAATACCTGCTCGGACGCCAACTACAAGACGACCAATCCGGTGGGCTATAACAAGAGCGACCCGGTGGGGCAGTCGTCCGACTGGCCGCTGAACTACCCGATTACGGGCTATATCATGCGTAAATATCTGCATCCTGACGACGCATACACCGGCACCGGTGCCACGCGGATTTCAAAGGCCTTCCCCATTATCCGCTATGCCGAAATCCTGCTGAACTATGCCGAGGCGCTCAACAACCTGTCGTCGAGTCACGAAATAAAGCTCGATGAGGAGAGCGCCTACACCATATCCCGCGACGAGGCCGAGATTAAGAAGTACTTCAACATGGTGCGATACCGCGCCGGACTGCCCGGACTTTCCGCCGCCGAGCTCGGTTCCACAGAGACCCTGCAGGCGCTCATCGAGCGGGAACGCATGGTGGAGTTCCTCTTTGAAGACCGCCGCTACTATGACGTCCGCCGCTGGGGTAAATACCTCGAAACCGAGAGCGAACCCATGCAAGGCATGGACACCTCTGCCGACGGCGACGCATACTATAATGTGGTGCCGATTAACCACTCCATGTACCGCAACCGCGTGGTTGACAAGAAACTGGTATTGCTGCCCTTAGACCTCAACGAGGTGCGCAAAGCGCCTCTGCTGGACCAGAACCCAGGATACCAGAATTAATAATCATAAGTTCAATTTAAAATGAATTTAAAAATACGAAAAATGAAGTCATTAAGACCTTTAATAAATACGATGCTGACCGTCGCCATGTTTGCCATCGCCGTGAGCTGCAACAAAGAAAAGGACTACGACAGGGAGATGTACGAGAACAACGTTTATCTGCTTAGCGCCAGCGGTACCGCCAACATCTATACCGCCAGCTACGACCTCAAAGAGGGCGAATCCACCAAATACCTGTCAATAGGAATCGGCGGCTCAAAACCGAACCCCACCGAAATCTCGGTAACGCTGGAAGAGGATACCGTGCTGTTAGACAGCTATAACAAGAACAACTTCGATATTGATTCGTCCGCCTTTGCCAAGACGCTCAAGCCGGAGCTGTATCAGGCTTTGCCCACAGTGGTAACGATACCCGCTAATCCGGCCGACCCTTACGTGCAGGTGCCTGTAACGGTCAATCCGGTGAGCCTGTCGCCCGATTCCATCTATTTTATCCCCCTCGCCATTAAGAGCGTATCGGGGGGATATACGGCCAATCCCGACAAGTTTAACGTGCTCTATCGCGTAACCATTAAAAACGACTACGCCGAGCAAAGCAGCACTACCCGCTACACCGTGAACGGCACGATTCTGGACGCCGCCAACAAGTCAACTCTGCTCAGCGGAACCCGAATTGTCCGCCCGCTGACCGCCAACAGCATCCGCCTCTTTGCCGCAGGCGTCTCCGGCGTAATCCCCAGCGAGGACGACAGCCGTAAAATAGACGTGGACGAGCTGGCACAAAAAGTCAAATACTCAGTAACCGTTCAGGTAAACCCCGACCAGTCAGTAACCGTGCTGCCATACGGCTCCATTCAGGTGGACAATATCCCGCTGTCCGGCTACAACAAATATGCGGAAGAAGAGCTCAATGGAACCATCTATAAGCGCTTCTACCTGTCATATCGCTACCGCCTGCAAAATACCGCAGGCAGTGAAACTTCCGACCCCACATGGGGGGCATGGTACACCGTAAAAGAAACTTTAACAAGGAACTAAGTCATGAAGAAAACCCTATTTTACGCCTGCGCCGCACTCTGTGTCGCGCTTACTGCCGGCTTCTATGGCTGCAGCAACGACGAGGAAACAGTCCTCAACGAAATCCGCGTCGATAAG
>JAISSS010000085.1 GCA_031272965.1 Bacteroidales bacterium
TTATGAACACGGGGAAACCGCATATAATTAATCATTTTCTTCAGCCTTTAAGTCTGTAGCTTCCCCACGTCCCTGCTTGAAAAAGCAGGGACTTTTTTTTCGGGGGACTTGCTAATTGACACGATTTTTTTGACGCCGGTCAAAATTAAGAACATATTAAGAGCGTGTTTGATAAATATAATTTGACAGATTTTTTTCGGATATGCCTTGATATTCCGTTTTTTTATACTATCTTTGCCGAGTATTTAGCAAGAGACTTAATAATATGGCAAATATCTTAACGACTTCCCGTCGGGAATTTTTGAAAAAAAGCAGCATTATTGGCGCAGCAACATGCGGATTCTCTCTGCTTGATTGCGCGTCGGCTACAGATAGACAGAACGCCTCTCCGAAAAGAAAGCTGTCATTTGCATTTTTGACCGACGTGCATCTGAACTATGAGAACGACCGAGACCGATATAATGGCTTCTTAAAGGCCTTACAGCGAGTCAGGGAGAGCGATGCGGAATTTATTATTATGGGGGGCGATTCGCTTGATGTTTCCATGAACCACGGCCAGCTTTCGCTGACGCAGGCCGATGAAATGTTTACGAAACTGAAAAAAACATTGGACGACACGGGCTTGCCATATTATCATGTCATCGGCAATCATGAACGCTATTTCGACAGCGCCAATAATTTTACTGCCGGAGACGAGCTGTTTAAAAAATATTTTGAACATTCGTATTACAGCTTCGAGAAAAAGGGCGTCCGTTTTATAATTCTCAATTCTGTACAGAAGCCTGTGGACAACAGTAATCCGTATTATTTTTACGTTGACGGTACACAGTTTGAGTGGCTGAAACAGGAGCTGGAATCAACGCCGCCTGCAACGCCGGTTGTTGCCGTGATGCACGTCCCCGTATTTACGGTTTACCGTCCGGCTATCGACAACAATATGGAGCTCGGAGTAGGATATATTTTTGACAATTTTCAAGCGGTACATACTCTGTTTAGCAAACATAAGGTCAAATTAGTGCTACAGGGACACATCCATTGGTACGAGGAACTGCTTGCCCAGAATGTACGCTATATCGTTGGGGGCTCGGTATGCGCCAAATGGTGGAGCGGCGCATATCACGGAACAGAAGAAGGCATACTGCTTGTCCATCTGGACGGGGATAATCAGTTCTCATGGGAATATATAGACTATGAATGGACGCCTCAACCGGAAGAAGCAGGAATTTTATAGAGTCAGGAATTTTTAAATTATCTTTATAACATAACTCATTAGCATTTAGAAAAAATGACAACACGAAGAGAGTTTTTGAAAAATACGGGAATGTTTGGCGCATCGATGGCGCTGGGCCCCTACGTAATGCATGCCGGAGAGGTCGGCGCAAACGACAAAATACGTGTCGGGCTGATAGGCTGCAACGGTATGGGCTTTGCCGACCTGAGCGCGTTTCTGGGCGTCCCCGAAGTAACCTGCGTGGCGCTGGCCGACATTGACCAGAACGTGCTGAACAGCAAAGTCGCCGCAGTCGAAAAAAAGACAGGAAAAAAACCCGACGCCTATAAGGACTGGCGCAAGCTGATAGACCGCAAAGATATTGATGTGGTCATTGTGGGTACGCCCGACCACTGGCATTGCCTGCAAATGGTTGCTGCCTGCGAATCCGGCAAGGACGTCTATTGCGAGAAGCCGCTGGGCAACTCCATTGAGGAGTGCAATATCATGGTACGGGCCGCAGAGAAGTACAACCGCGTAGTGCAGGTCGGACAATGGCAACGCAGTGACCCGCACTGGCAAGAAGCCGTGGACTTTATCCGCAGCGGGAAGCTCGGCAAAATCCGTACCGTCCGCGTGTTCTCATACCAGGGCTGGTGCCCGTCAATCCCTGTGCGTCCTGACGAGGCCGTTCCTACAGGCGTGGACTACGACATGTGGCTCGGCCCCGCGCCGAAGCGCCCCTTCAACCGAAACCGCTTCCACTTCACCTTCCGCTGGTTCTGGGATTATGCCGGCGGCCTGATGACCGACTGGGGAGTACATCTGCTCGATTATGCCCTCTTCGGCATGAACGTTACTGCCCCCGCCTCCATAATGGCATCCGGCGGCAAGTTCGGATACCCTGACGATGCCTGCGAAACCCCCGACCTGCTGCAAACAATCTATACCTTTAAAGAAGGATTTACCGTACTGTGGGACCACGCTATCGGTATTGATGACGGCGCCTACGGTCGCAATCACGGCCTCGGTTTTGTCGGCGAAAATGGCACCTTAGTTATTGACCGCAACGGCTGGGAAGTAATTCCCGAAAAGGTGAACGGCAAAGCCCGTATGGAAGCCACCCCGCTCCAAAAGCAACACGGAAGCGGCTTGGGGCTGCACGTCAAGAACCACCTCGACTGCATCAAGAGCCGTAACAGGAACACCAACGCCAGCATAGAAATCGGCGCCCATATCGCCAAGTTCTCACAGCTGGGGAACATCGCATACCGAACCGGCAAAAAACTCACATGGAACGGCAAAAGTTTCAATGACCCCGAAGCCGACAAGTATCTCGTCAAAGAATACCGCGCCCCCTGGAAGCTGCCTAAAATCTGAAAATGTCAGTCCATAAAGAAGTAAAAAAAGTTACCACGCTGACGCTCAGCGAGATGAAACAGCATGGCGAGAAAATCGCCATGCTTACCTGTTACGACTACAGCCTGGCACGTCTGCTCGACGAGGCCGGAATTGACGTCGTACTGGTGGGCGATTCAGCCTCCAACGTGATGGCAGGGCATGAGACTACCCTGCCCATCACGCTTGACCAGATGATTTATCATGGCGCCTCCGTGGTGCGCGGCGTCAAGCGGGCGTTAGTTGTGGTTGATTTGCCTTTCGGCGCCTATCAGGGCAACAGCCGGAAAGCGCTCAATTCGGCAATCCGCGTCATGAAAGAGACCGCCGCCGATGCCGTGAAAATCGAAGGCGGCGCTGAAATCCTCGAATCGGTAGAGCGCATCCTCACCGCCGGTATTCCGGTGATGGGGCACTTGGGGCTGACCCCGCAGTCTATCCACAAGTTCGGCACCTACAGCGTCCGCGCCAAGGAAGAAGCCGAAGCTCAAAAGCTGAAAAACGACGCACTGCTGCTCGAAAAGGCAGGATGTTTCAGCATAGTGCTCGAAAAAATCCCCGCCACTTTGGGCGCAGACGTTGCCCGCGAGCTGCGAATCCCCGTCATCGGAATCGGCGGCGGCAACGGCGTGGACGGCCAGGTATTGGTGTTGCATGACATGCTGGGAATTACACAGGAATTTACCCCTCGTTTCCTGCGGCGCTATCTCAACCTGGCCACCGAAATCAAAGACGCGGCCATGCGATATTCCACTGACGTCAAAACGGGCGACTTCCCCAACGAGAAAGAACAGTATTGACGCACCATGCAAGTAATATACGAAGATAATCATCTACTGGCGGTCAACAAAGCCTGCGGCGAAATCGTACAGGGCGACAAGACCGGCGACCAAACCGTGATTGAGCGTGTAAAAGCCTGGCTGAAAACGAAATATAGCAAGGCCGGAGAGGTATATCTCGGCTCGCCTCACCGCCTCGACCGCCCCACCAGCGGCGTCCTGCTCTTCGCCAAAACCGGCAAAGCGCTCACCCGTCTGAACGCCCTCTTTCAGGATAAAACCGCCATCAAAAAAACATATTGGGCAATGGTTGACCAGCTGCCTGAAAAGGAAACCGACACATTAGTGCACTATATCTGGAAAGACGAGAGTAAAAATAAAAGCTTTGCCACCGATTCGCCCCGCCACGGCGGCGTTCAATGTAGCCTCACCTATTGGCATAAGGCCAGCCTCGACCGCTACCATCTGTTAGTCGTCGAGCTGCATACCGGACGACATCACCAGATTCGCGCACAATTAGCCAAAATCGGACTGCACATAAAGGGCGACCTGAAGTATGGCGCGGCCCGTTCAAATCCGGACGGTAGCATCCACCTGCACGCACGGCAATTAGAATTTATACATCCCGTAAAAAACGAGCCGGTACGCATCACCGCAAACCCGCCAAAAGACCCGCTATGGAACGCAATCATGCAAATCAAAGACATCGCAGATACACCACAAGAGTTAAGAACAGACTGATTAAATGCAGCCTTTATGCTAAATTTGCCGCCGCCTGTCTGAAAAATTACTACTTTTGCGGCATGAAATTTGTTATTGATTTTTTTAAAGTAAAAAAACATACCTATGTTGAACCTCATTTTATTGCAGGTTGACCCTGTAGTACAGTTGCCCGACAGCGGGGCGATGCCTGACAGCGGGGCGATGCACTATTTCGACCTGGCAACCAAAGGCGGATGGCTTATGTGGCCTATCCTGCTGCTGTCTATCGTCGCAATATTCATCTTCATTGACCGCTATCTGCTGATACGGAAAGCTGCTCAAGTTGACCATTCGCTGATGAGTCAGATAAAAGCGCTGATTATGGAAGGCAAGCTCGATGCGGCCTTAGTGCTGGCCAGAGCGCAGGATACCCCCTCTGCCCGCATGATTGAAAAGGGCATCTCACGTATCGGCCGACCTATCGCTGACGTGAACACGGCCATCGATATGGTGGGCAACCTCGAAATATCGAAGCTCGAAAAAGGGCTACCTATTCTGGCCAGCGTCGCCGGGGGCGCCCCCATGTTAGGCTTCCTCGGCACCGTAACAGGTATGGTTCGCGCCTTCTATGACATGGCCGGCGCCGGCAACAACATCAATATCACTCTGCTCTCGGCGGGCATCTATGAGGCAATGGTTACCACCGTAGCCGGCCTGATTGTGGGCATCATCGCCTACTTCGCCTACAATATCCTCGTCGCCAGAGTAGAAAAAGTGGTCTTCGAGATGACCGCCTCCACCGCCGACTTCCTCGACCTGCTTAACGAACCCGTTAAATCGTCCGACAATGGCGCTCCGGCAAAGCAGTAAAATCAACACCGCTTTCAGCATGTCGTCAATGACCGACATCATATTCCTGCTGTTGCTCTTCTTCATGATAACTTCGACGCTGATTGCGCCCAATGCGTTGAAACTCATGCTGCCGGAAAGCAACAACCAGACCGCTGAAAAGGCCATCACTACCGTCTCTATTACTGCCGACCTGAAATACTACGTCAACATCAACGGCAAGCTTACGCGCGTATCTTTCGCCGAAATCGAAAGCGCTCTGCAACGAAGCATCGGCGACCAGCCGGAACCGTACATCGCTCTGCATGCCGACAAGACGGTGCCCTTCGACGAGGTGGTGAAAATCATGAACATCGCCCGCCGTAATCAGTTCAAGTTAATTGTGGCCACTGCGCCCGAAAAATAACAGGAATTTACCCGTATCATGCTGCACTTCATCAACAAACATAAAGAGGGATTTTGGGGGACAATAGTGATGCACACAGTCATATTGTTGCTTATGCTCTTTCTGGGATTTAAGCCGCCAACGCCGGAAGAGGAAGTCATCGTGATTGATTTCGGCGACAAGGTGAATGTCAGTGCAGGAAGCAGGCCTGTAGCCAAGCCGGAACAGCCGCGTCAGCAGGCGCCGGAAAAAGCCCCCGAACAGCCGACCCCGAAACCGGAACCCGCCAAGCCGACACCGCCGCCCGCATCGCCACCCGCAAAAACCGCCCCTCCAAAAGTAAAGGTGGAGACCCCGAAAGGCTCCCAAAAAGTGCAGACACAGGACTTCGAGAAATCGGCCGCAGTGGATGCAGGCAGCGCAAAACCCGTTAAGGCGCCCACCAAAGAAGAATTAGAACAGCAACGCATTGAGCGACAGAAGCAGGAACAACTGCGGCTGGAACAGCAGCGTATAGAACAGGAACGCCTCGCACGGGAAGAAGCCGAGCGTAAGGAACGCGAAAGGCAGGAAGCCGAACAGCGTAAAGCCGCCGAAATTCAGGCGCGGGCAGCGAATGCCTTCAGCGGCGCAAAACAGCAGGCCGGACAGACACAGTCGGCCAGCCCCCAAACTACCGGAAATGCAGGCCAAAACAAGACGGATGACGGCAGCCCCGAATACAGCCTGCAAGGCCGAAATTCCGACGGAGACCTCAAAAAACCGGCATACCCGGGCGGAAACGTCGAGGGTAAAGTCGTGGTAACTATCACCGTCAATGCCGACGGAACCGTTACCAAAGCAGAACCGGGCGCCAAAGGCTCCAATACCATGGACCCAAAACTCTTAGCCGCCGCCAAAACCGCCGCTCTGCAGGCCCGCTTCAACAAAGTGCCTGACGCCAACGACCAAACCGGCACTATAACTTACTATTTCCGATTAGAGTAACCCATCTTTCACTGAAAAAACAACTATGACTGAACAATCCCGCTTTCACTGCCTTCTGCACGAACCATACGAGGGCATAGGGTGCATCGCCGACTGGTTGCAGCAAAACAATTGTCCGCTAACCGTCACACGGCTGTTCGCGGATGAGCCGTTGCCCGCGCTGTCCGCCTTCGACCGCCTCGTCATCATGGGCGGCGCAATGAGCGTCCACGACGAGGCCAAATACCCGTGGCTGGCGCCGGAAAAGACGTTCATCGATGTGCTTATTCGGGAGACAGACATCCCCATCCTCGGAATATGCCTCGGCGCACAGCTGATAGCCCATGTTCTGGGCGCCCGCGCCGTGCCGAACCCGCATAAGGAAATCGGGTGGTTCCCCGTTCAGGCGGAGGCTCACAGCCCCATGCTTGGCATGCCCGCCTCTTTGAACGTGTTCCACTGGCATGGCGACACGTTCTCTATGCCCCCGCAATACGGCGCCCTGCGGTTAGCCTCCAGCGAGGCCTGCCAAAATCAGCTGTTCTGCGTCGGCAACCGCATCTGGGGATTCCAGTTCCACCCCGAAGTTACACCGGAAACAATTGAAGAGATGCTCGTCGGTGCCGGCGACGAACTGGCACAGAGCGGCAAATATGTGCAGTCCGAACAGCAAATCCGCGACGGCGCCCGATATTGTCGGGAAGGAAACAAAATACTCTTCAACCTGCTGGATAATATACAGATTTTGTGCAAATAAATACACCCATAATTGAATTTTCACTAACTTTGCACCGCAAAAAATAATAACGCATTGAATATGAAAAAACTGATGAAACGATATAGCCGGGCGTTGGCTATAACAGGCGCCGGTTTTTCAGGCCCTGTCAGCATGGCCGGAGCAGGCCGGACCACAATACTCTTGCAACGCATGGCGCTAATCGTACTGTTGATTCTGACCGCGGCGGCCTGCGGCAACAAAAAATCAGCCCGCAAAACGGACGATAATGCCTTTAATACAAGCAGTTTGCGCATCAGCGGTGATGGCGAACAGAGAATTTCGCACCCTTTGGTTGCCGACGATTTTATTTTCAAAACCGTACAGCAGATTGATTCCACTGAATTTGAAGGCAAAAAAATCCGGTTCGACTGGCAGTTTACGTATTGCGACAACGATTTTGGCGGAGAGCCGATTGACGCCTGCCTGACCAATTTTTGCTACACCGCTTTCGACAAGTTGTTTTTCAACGGATTCAGCAACACGACTGTTGACGGTATTA
>JAISSS010000091.1 GCA_031272965.1 Bacteroidales bacterium
TTATGAACACGGGGAAACCGCATATAATTAATCATTTTCTTCAGCCTTTAAGTCTGTAGCTTCCCCACGTCCCTGCTTGAAAAAGCAGGGACTTTTTTTTCGGGGGACTTGCTAATTGAAAAAAAGAGCTATCTTTGTGCCGCGATTTTGACGGAAGTTTTACGGGGATTTTGGCGTCCGATAAAATCTAAAAGCTGTTTTTTGTAAGAAGTCCCGAAAATTTAAATGGCATTATATGAGATTGGATATCGTATTATTTACGGGTCTGCTGGCGGGCGCCTGTGCACAGGTTACACCGCCTGCTCCGGCAGGTCCTGTGCCGACAGAACGGCAACTGCGGTGGCACCGGATGGAGCGCAATGCGTTCATCCATTTCACCGTGAACACCTTCACGGACAAGGAGTGGGGGTATGGCGACGAATCGCCGGAAGTGTTTAACCCGGATACCATTGACGCCCGCCAATGGGTGTCGGTGCTCAAAGAGACCGGCTTTAAAGGCGTGATTCTCACCTGCAAGCACCATGACGGCTTTTGCTTGTGGCCGACAAAATACTCTGACCACAACATCAGCCACAGCCCCTACGCTGGCGGCAAGGGCGATGTGGTCAGGGCGGTGGCGGACGCCTGCCATGAGTTCGGACTGCAGTTCGGGGTATATCTGTCGCCATGGGACAGAAACCGCGCCGACTATGCAAGTCCCTCGTACATAGAGTATTATCGCAACCAGCTAACAGAGCTGTTCACCACTTACGGCCCCGTGTTTGAGATGTGGTTTGACGGCGCCAACGGCGGCGACGGTTTCTATGGCGGCGCCCGCGAAAAACGCCGCATCGACGGCCGTACTTATTACGACTGGCCAAACACCCTGAAACTCATCCGCGACATCGAGCCGGAGGTGCTCTTCTTCAGCGATGCCGGCCCCGACCTGCGATGGATGGGGAACGAACGCGGGGTCATGGGCGAAACCAACTGGTGTACAATCACTCCGGATACCCTTTATGCCGGAAAACCCGGCCTGAACTCCCTGCTGAACTCCGGCGCCGAAAACGGCACCCACTGGATTCCGGGCGAAACAGACGTCTCTATCCGTCCGGGATGGTTCTATCACGCCTCCGAAGACGACAAAGTGAAAAACCCGCAACGGCTGTTCGAGATATACCTCACTTCTGTGGGCCGCGGTTCCACGCTGCTGCTAAACATGCCCCCCTCTCGGGAAGGCGTTATCCACGAGAACGATGTGGCCGCGCTGCGCGGATTTCAGGCGCTGCTCGACAGCGTCTTCGCGGTTGACCTCGCCGCAAATGCCAGCGTCTCCGCTTCAAACACCCGCGGACGTAACGACAGCTATGCCGCCAAAAACGTCATAGACAGCAACCCCGACACCTATTGGGCTACCGACGACAAAGTACTCAACGCTACGCTGGAAATCGACCTCGGCGAAGCTAAAACCCTGAATTTCGTCGAATTACAGGAATATATACAGCTGGGGCAACGCATCAAAGCCTTCCACATAGAAGCCTGGACAGACAACCAATGGCAGGAAGTTGCCAAAGCCACAACCATAGGCTATAAGCGGATTCTGCGTATCGCCCCTGTAACAGCCTCAAAAGTGCGCATCTCTTTTGACGACGCCAAGGCATGTCCTGTAATTTCATCAGTAAAACTGTTTTAAACTATTGTTTAAAACAGTTAATCAATACATAATATAAACGATACTATTTCTTAATATGAGATTATTCAAAACGGAAGACGGGAAAAATTATCTGCTACCCTTTATCTTAGTAACAACGCTGTTCGCATTGTGGGGCTTTGCCAACGACATCACCAACCCTATGGTGGCGGCGTTCAAAAACATCCTGCTAATCAGCAATTTCGAGAGTTCGTTAGTACAGTTCGCTTTCTATGGAGGCTATTGCTTTATGGCTATTCCGGCGGCGCTGTTTATCCGCAAGTTCAATTATAAGAACGGCATTTTAGTTGGCCTGGCACTGTATTCATGCGGCTGTCTGCTGTTCATTCCGGCCGGCAATGCAATGGCTTTCGGTATATTCTTGTTTGCCTATTTCGTGATGACCTGCGGCCTGGCGTTCCTCGAGACCACGTCCAACCCCTACATCTTAGCCATGGGGCCGACAGAGAGCGCAACGCGGCGGCTGAATTTCGCGCAGGCCTTCAACCCTATTGGCTCGCTGACGGGTATGCTGGTGGCTAAAGAGTTCATCCTCTCGCGGCTCAATCCGGCCTCGGAGGCGGAACGACAGGCAATGGCCCAGGATGCGCTGGCGCTCGTGCAGAAATCAGACCTCGATGTGGTGAGCGTTCCCTACCTGATTCTCGGATTAGTGGTCGGCGTGTTCTTCATAGTGTTTCTGCTTTCGCGGCTGCCGAAAATCGTATCCCCCGGCAACAACGAATCGCTGGGTGCTATCGTCCGTAACCTGCTGAAAAATCGGCGCTACATTCGCTCGGTTGTTGCCCAGACATTCTATGTGGGCGTTCAGATTATGGTGTGGACCTTCATTATCCAGTATGCCGAGCATGAACTTAACATGCCCAAAGCCACTGCCCAGGGGTGGAACATGGTTGCTATGGCCATGTTCGTGTCCAGCCGGTTTATCTGCACGTTCCTGTTGAAGTACTTCCGTCCCAGCCTGTTGCTGACCGTATTGGCCATCGGTGGAGCGCTGTTCACGGTGGGGGCAATATTCCTGCCCAACGCGCAGTATGCCGCCGACAGCACTTTCGGCGCATATTGGGGGCTGTACTGCATCGTGGCGATTTCGGCCTGCATGTCGCTGATGTTCCCCACAATTTACGGCATCGCGCTCAAAGGTATGGGCGAGGAAGCAAAACTGGCATCGGCAGGGCTGATTCTGGCAATCGGCGGCGGCTGCATCATGCCTCCCGCACAGGGCTGGCTGATTGACAAAGCCGTGTGGTTTGGCGACACATTATCCTCCGCACGTATTTCTTTTGTCCTGCCGCTGCTCTGCTTTATCGTTATCGGTGCCTTCGGAAACTGGTGCCGACGTACGGCTAACGGATAGATACAGTTCTGCCGCTTAGACAGATACGCTGTATTGCGGATGGTCAGGGCAACGGGGCGGTCAGTCGCTTCTCCACATCCTGCAACAGCAGTCCGGCCAGGGTGAATCCGAAGATGGCGGTAACATGCGGGGAGGTGCCGTTAATGCGGGCTTTCAGGCTGCACCATTCGTGGTTTATCAGCTCTTGATTGCCCGGTCCGGCGTCGGCTTTGGGACACAGGCATCGCTCGCTGCCACATGCGGTTTTTGCGCCGCGGTTTTCGCGGACCTCGTCGCTGTAAACGCAGAGGAAACTTTTTGCGGGAACAGCGCCCTGTCCGCGCAGTTTTTTGCGTAGCAATGCCCCAAACGGGCAGCCTTTAACGTTCCAGAACTCGGCGACCTGCACCCGTGTGGGGTCTATTTTCAGGGCGGCGCCCATTGAGGACAGCAGAGTGGCCGGAGTGCGGGTGGCGGTCATGATGAGGTGCAGCTTGTTTGACAGGCTGTCGATGGCGTCGATGATGTAATCATATTGGGCCATGTTAAACGATTCGCTCGTTTCGGGGCAATAGATGGCCTGAATAGCGGTGATTTCTGCCGCCGGATTGATTTCGAGCAGCCGTGTTTTCAGGGCTTCTACTTTCACCTGTCCCACAGTACGGGCGGTGGCCATCAGCTGCCGGTTGACGTTGGTAACGCAGATACGGTCGGAATCCACGATAGTAAGATGCCCTATTCCCGACCTGATAAGGCTTTCAGCGCACCAGCTTCCCACGCCCCCTGTTCCGAAGATGATAACTTTTGTGCGAAACAGCTCGTCAATGAACGCCTCTCCCAACAACAGCTGCGTCCGCTGAAACAGCGCTTTTGGTGCAATCATTTCTGCGGCCTGTTTAATTTTCGGGTGTACCGCAGCCATCGGTCGGGGATGTCCGATTGCAGGGCCTGCCGGTAGTCGCTCTCAGAGCAGGCTACCGCATGCGTAACGTCATTTTGAGCGTCATAGATTTTCATCCACCAGCGGTTTGTGAGCAGGCTGTTATAGAAGGCTAATTTGAGGCCGATGTCGTTCTGGTCAACGATATATTCCTGGATGTTTTGGCGGTTATTTTCCGGAAATTCCGGTTTTCGGTTTACGAATCCTTCGATGAAGTGCCACACTGTTTGGGCCATCAGTTTACAGCTGACGCCATTGACGTCGTTTTGCGGCAGCAGGTTGAAGAATCCGGCGATGCGCACGTTGTCGCCCAGTCCGGCATAGCGGGCTATTCCGCAGGCTTCTTCTCCGTGCAGGCCGTTGGGTGATGCGAAATCCTGCGCGGGGGCGTCGTGCAGCCGCAGGGCGTTGATGTCGAAGCTGACTATCCGGGCCTCGCGCATGTATGGCTCAATGTCGCGCCAGTGGTCGCGCAGGAATCCGAGGCGGCATACTTCGGCGTCAGCGGCTTTTTGCAGAGCGTCAAGTTCCACAATATCAGAGAAATAGTTCTGGCAGCCCAATGTTGCCTGATTCACAAGGTTCGGCTGACGGAACACTAAATTGAGATAGTTTTCGGAATTGAGCTTTTTGTCATCCTTCCGGAAGTCGGGTTTCGGGTCGATACACACGAGTGAGAACGGGCTGTTATCAAAGGCGCGGCACAGTCCGACAGTCAAGTCCTGGCTGCCGCCCAGCGCCACGATTACGGTTCCGGCTTCGCGTAGCTCGGCGCACACGTCTTTGACGGCAAAATAGGTATCGGTGGCGCTGTTGCCGAGGCGGATGTTGCCGAAGTCGCGGATTCGCAGACGGGGAACGACGCGGTTGAGGCGGTAGAGTTCCTTCCTGATAAGGTCTGGCGCCGCACCACTGCCGCTGCATACCGCATTACGGTCTTCCCCGATGCCGATAATAACGAGCTTTGCCTTCTCGACAGGGAGTTTTTGGGCGTTCTTTTCGAGCAAAAAACCCAGCGAATACTTGTTATGCCGCCACAGTTCGGGATTAAGTGTGTCAAAATCCACCGGCTGCATGTATGCCTCTGCGTCCATCATTTTTTAGCGGCTGAAGTTTTCTTTGTCGCGGTCTTCTTTGTTGCGGCTTTCTTTGTCGCAGTTTTGGTCGTCGCTTTGGCGGTTGTTTTTTTGGTGGCTGTTTTTTTGGTGGCTGTTTTAGCGGGGACGTCCGGCGCTTCGCCGATGATTTTTTTGCAGTCGTCAAGCGTAAGCGTTGGTATATCGGTTCCTTTGGGCAGCTTATAATTTTTCTTGCGGAAGTTTATGTAGGCGCCGAAGCGGCCGTTAATGACGCGCAGGTCGGGTTCTGCCTCGAAGGTTTTCAGCAGGGAATTTTGGTCTTTTTCGCGCTTGGCTTCGATGAGTTCTATGGCCCGTTCAAGGTTCACCGAATAGGGGTCGTCGGTTTTGGGCAGTGATACGAACTTGCTGTTATGCAGGATGTATGGGCCAAAGCGGCCTATTGAGGCGGAGACTTTTTTGCCCTCGTATGTGCCTATTTCGCGGGGCAGCTTGAAGAGGTCGAGGACTTCTTCGAGGGTGAGGTTTTCCAGAATCTGGCCTGGGCGGAGGCTGGCATAGCGGGGTT
Source organism: Bacteroidales bacterium (assembly GCA_031272965.1). Classification (GTDB taxonomy): domain Bacteria; phylum Bacteroidota; class Bacteroidia; order Bacteroidales; family Prolixibacteraceae; genus JAISSS01. The sequence continues at coordinate 5,614 of JAISSS010000091.1, forward strand.
TGTCGTCCGCATCGCTGCCCTCGCCGATTTGTGCCACCGGCCCATACCGGCCTATTTTCACGATAACGGGCTTGCCGGTTTCGGGGTCCTTACCCAGCATCCGCTCGCCTTTCATGCGCTCCGAATGTTCCATTGCGGCTTCGACGTTCTCGTGGAAAGGATGGTAAAATTCGTCAATGACCTTGTTCCACACCAATTTTCCGGCCGCGATTTCGTCTAATTCCACTTCCACGTTGGCCGTGAAATTGTAATCCATAATTCGGGGGAAATATTTCATGAGGAAGTCGTTGACCACAATACCGATGTCGGTAGGGAAGAGTTTCGCTTTTTCGGCGCCTGTAGTTTCTTTCAATATGCGCTCGATGATTTGGGCATCTTTCAGGCTCAGCTGAGTATAGTGCCGTTCAGTGCCTGCGCGGTCGTCCTTGACGATGTACCCGCGATTCTGGATGGTGGTAATAGTGGGGGCGTATGTGGAGGGGCGTCCGATGCCCTGCTCTTCCAATTTTTTCACGAGGCTGGCTTCCGAATAGCGCGGAGGTTTCTGGGTGAAGCGCTCTGTGGCGGAGGCCGAATCGAGATGCAGTATCTGGCCAACCTGCACTGCCGGAAGTATCTCTTTCGCTTCGGCGCTGTCGTCTTCATTATCGGACGATTCCATATATACTTTCAGGAATCCGTCGAACTTGATGACCTCGCCGACGGCTTGGAAGAGTTCCGGCGATTTTGAACTTTTGATATTAATAGTGGTACGTTCCATTTCCGCATCGGCCATCTGGGAGGCGACAGTACGTTTCCATATCAGGTTGTAGAGGCGTTTTTCGGGCGCGGTTCCGGTGATATTGTCGCGGGTCATGTCAGTAGGCCTGATAGCTTCGTGAGCTTCCTGGGCGCCCTTGGTCTTTGTCTGATACTGTCGCCGTTTATAATATTTCTCGCCCATTATGGCAATAATGGCGGCTTTGGCGGCGGCCATGGCCATATCGGAGAGGTTCACCGAGTCGGTACGCATATATGTAATTTTCCCGCTTTCGTAGAGGCGCTGGGCAACGGTCATGGTCTGCGATACGGAGAATCCGAGTTTCCGGCTGGCTTCCTGCTGCAGTGTAGAAGTTGTGAACGGTGCGGCAGGCGTCCTGCGGGTGGGTTTTGTGGCGATGTCGGCCACCGTAAACACCGCATCGATGCACTTCTGCAGGAAATCGGCGGCCGCTTCTTTGGTGTCGAAGCGCCTGTTAAGTTCGGCGGCTAACTCGCTATTGTCGGTGAGAAACAGGGCGGTTACGCGGTAGGCCGACTGTACCTGGAAGTTGAAAATCTCGCGCTCGCGGTCCACAATGAGGCGCACCGCGACCGACTGCACACGCCCGGCCGACAGGGCCGGCTTCACCTTGTGCCACAGCACCGGCGACACCTCAAAGCCCACGATGCGGTCGAGAACGCGCCGAGCCTGTTGAGCATTCACCAAATTGAAGTCTATGCTGCGCGGGGTCTTCACCGCATTAACTATTGCATCTCTCGTAATCTCGTGAAACACAATACGTTTGGTCGTCGCCGGGTCCAGATGCAGAACATCGGCCAGATGCCAGGCTATGGCCTCTCCTTCACGGTCTTCATCGGACGCCAACCATACTGCATCGGCTTTGGCGGCCTGCTGCTTTAACTCGGCTACAACTTTCTTCTTGTCATCGGTAATCACATATTTTGGCGTATAACCATGAGCTAAGTCAACCGCCAGGCCTTTTTTCTCGAGGTCGCGAATGTGCCCCATACTTGATGCAACCACGAAATCGCTTCCGAGAAACTTCCCGATGGTCTTGGCTTTTGCCGGAGATTCTACTATTACCAGATTTCCACTCATATAAAACTGCTTCTACAAAATTTTTTGCAAAGTAAAGAAATTGTGAGATGCCAACGCGCAAGTTTTGTCTGAAATTTTCATTTTGGGGGCAAAGAGTTAACAATCAGGCTAATCATACAGCTTTGTGAACTCATAGCCATTACCGGTCCAGTCCATATACCGCCAGAAGTCGGCGCCACGTATCACTAAGCTGACGCGGTTATCGTTGGGATGGAAGGCGAGTTTTTCGGCCGTTTGAAGGCGCTGGTCGAAGAACACCCGGACGTGGTGTGTCGTATCGTTCAGCAGGCCGAATGGCGATACCGAGCCGGGCTTCAGCCCAAGATAGCGGTGCATGCGTTCCTCCGATGCGAAACTGATTTTTCCCTGATGCAGCCGCTGTTCAAGGTCGTGAATGTCAAGTTGCTGTAACGCATTGAGTATCACCAAGAAATGCCGGTTGCCCTTATGATTGCGAAAGAACAGATTCTTGCAATAGGTCGTCGCCGGGTCTGTCCAGTACAGTCGCGCTTCCTCAATGGTCGGCGTCGGCGGATGCTCGGAATAGTCGAAAGGAATCTGCAGATTCTCAAGTGTCCTGTAAACTTCAGGCTGACCAATGTATATCATTAAAACTTTGTTTTATCAGGCTGATTGCCTGTTTGTTAGCAAATTTATTAAATAACTTTTGCTCATTTTTATCAAGCTCAATATATTCTGCGTTGTGTTCTTTCAGGAAGTCCTCGATGATGTCTTTGCTGAACAGCCCGATAAGTTTTCCCATATCACGCGGCAACGATACGTGCCCGATTTTGCTGATGACGTTGTTCAGGCGGTTGTCGGTAACATAGTCCTCTGCTGTGGCCATCAGCTCGCACAGTTCGGGGCTGTATTCAGGGTCGTTCTGTGCCCTTACATGCCGCCGCTGCTGTTTTTTCTCCGCGAATTTTGCGTTTTTATTTTTCAGCAGTACCCGTGCGCCATTGGGCAGATAGAGCGGTTCTTTGGGGCGAATCACTACGCCTTCGCAGATGTTCCCGTCAATGGGGGGCAATCCGAGCCATTCCGAAATTTTGCTGGGGAAAGCATTGGAATATTCCAGACACTGGTCGAGTGTTCCTTCAAACAGCGTTCGCGCATACAGGAAGCCGCCCTCTTCAAAGAAGCGAGCAACCGCGTCCACCGGCAAATAGCCGTACGTTTCCGGCGCATGAATAAACAGGTCGAAACCGTAGAAATCATGCCACGGACAATAAAATACCCCTTTCTGAATGGTCATGATGTTCCTGATACGCTTCACGTCAGGATGCGGGTAGCTGCCGCCAAATAACTCTCCATATATCTGTAGCTCGACCGTGTCGGGATATTGCCGTTTCACCGCCTCAAACAGCGCAATTACGCGCTCGCGGTACCGCTCCAGCACATCCTCATAGCAGTAGAACTGCTCTCCCGGTTCAACCGGCGCCGACCGCTTGGCAAAGCTCACATCATTACCGTCAGTAATGAAACTGCAATTGGCGCCATGCACCTTCTCCTGCACCACATACGGAACTTCGGCATAGCCTTTCGTCCGAATGTGGTCCATAAAATCCCTGTCGAATGTATTCTCTATCGAATTGTATTTCTTGAATGTCATATTGTCCCTGAAATTTTCCGCAAAAATAACGCTTTTTGGCTTCAAATAAAACTTATCGTGAAATTTTGTCTCTTGCGGGTGATAATTTCGCAAATTTTGCGGCAAAACTGACCTTTGTATCTCTTTTTTCAGTAATTTCGCGGGCATGAATGGAACTTTGTTCGGAAAAATATTGCAAAAGCGAACTAAAATACAACGTAAAGATGTCAGAAATATATAATTATACACAAAAAGATTTTAAAAGTGGGAGTGAAATACGGTGGTGCCCCGGATGTGGCGACCATGCCATAATTAATTCCGTGCAGCGGACGATGGCCGAGCTGGGTATCGCGCACGAGAAGTTTGCCGTGATTTCGGGCATCGGCTGCTCGTCGCGGTTCCCCTATTATATGAGTACTTTCGGGTTCCATTCCATTCACGGGCGGGCCGCGGCAATAGCTACCGGCGTGAAATTAGCCAATCCTGACCTCAGCGTGTGGGTGATGACCGGCGACGGCGACGCATTGGCTATCGGGGGGAACCACTTTATCCACGTGCTGCGCCGCAATGTTGACCTGAACATCGTACTGTTTAATAACAAGATTTACGGGCTTACCAAAGGGCAGTATTCCCCGACCTCAAATCGCGGCATGATTACCAAGACCTCGCCATTCGGCACCATCGAAGAGCCTTTTTGCCCCGGACTGTTAGCCATCGGTGCCGGCGCCAAGTTCTTTGCCCGCGCTGTGGATAACAACGTGAAGCATACACAGGACACGCTGCGGGAAGCAGCCCTGCACAAAGGCACATCATTAGTGGAGGTGCTGCAAAACTGCGTGATTTTTAACGACGGCGCTCACGCGGAAATCGCTAACCTGCAGACCCGCGCAGAACGACAACTGTTCCTGCAACACGGCAAACCGATGCTCTTTGGCGCCAATAACGAGCGCGGAATAGTGCTCGATAATGGCCGCCTCAAAGCCGTTACCGTCGGCGAGAACGGCGTCAAGCAAAGCGACATACTCGTTCACGACGCCACAACCCCAGACCCCGCACTGCATATCGCCCTGATTCAGATGTCGCTGCCCGACCTGCCCGTAGCTATGGGCGTCATCCGCAATGTGGAAGCCCCCGTATATGACGCCGAGCTCATCCGCCAGATTGACGCAGTACAGCAACATCGAACAATCACTTGCACTGACGACCTGCTCCGCAGCGGCAACACCTGGGAAGTGAAAAAAGCCGTGTAACCGGACGGCCGGTACATTACTGTTTGTATGGCTTGTCAGGGGTCAGAATATCCATCATTACATATCGGCATCAAAACAAATTCCCCATCAACTCCTTTTTCGGGTGGAAAGTCCCGATAATCATAAATGGATTTCGTGAAGGGAAATGATGGACTTGCGATGTGCCGAGAAACAGGTGTAATACTTTGGTTAAAGCCATAATCAGATGTGCTTCAGTTCATAATCAAATCCGGAAAGTTGGGTTATGGCATCCGCCAAATGTTTGCGGTGGCATTGGTTAATGTCTGCCTCAAAACAGGTTAAGGCGATACGCTCGTGTTGTTTGAGCAACCTTAAAATGGCATTTTGGGTTGTTTGCGTTGTCGTAAGCGTTGTTGTGCGATATTTTGAAAACAAAGCGTCATAATCCGCCTGTGTGTTAA
>JAISSS010000097.1 GCA_031272965.1 Bacteroidales bacterium
TTACCGACGAGGTCTGCTCCGACGTCGGCTGCTTTGGTATAAATTCCGCCTCCTACGCGGGCAAAGAGCGCCTGCGTCGATGCGCCCATTCCGAAGGTCAGCATCGTGGTGGTGATGACTACTAATTTTTGTGCCGAAGAAGGCTCGTCAACAAAATGATTGAGCAGCAGATACCAGATTGAGATGTCGAACAGTCCGAGACCTACGACAGTAAGTCCCATCACGGCTCCTGCACGGAAAGCCACTTTCAGTCCGCTGTCCAAAGAGCGGCGGGCTGCGTTGGCAGTGCGGGCCGATGCGTATGTGGCGGTTTTCATCCCTATAAAGCCGGAAAGCCCGGAAAAGAATCCGCCAGTGAGGAAAGCAAACGGTACCCAGCCGTTCTGTACGCCGAGACCATAAGCTAAGATAGCGAAGAAAATACAGAGTACGACAAACACGATGGTAACGACCTTGTACTGTTGTCTCAGATAGGCCATTGCGCCTTCACGTACATAAAGCGCTATTTCTTTCATCGTGTCGGTGCCTTCGCTTTCCTTCATCATTTGACGGAAGAAGATATACGCAAAGGCCAGCGCCGCGACAGAGGCGGCGGGAACAAACCAGAATAAAGAACTCATTTTAATTTCTAATTACGTTGTCAATAAAAACATTACAGAAAACCCTAAAAAAACAAGACGACCACATTGCTGCGGTCATCTTGAATACTACTAATGCTTAGTCGGGGTGAAAAGACTCGAACTTTCGACCCCCTGCACCCCATGCAGGTGCGCTAGCCAACTGCGCCACACCCCGAACTAAATTCGTCGCAAAAGTACAGCTTCTTTTTATTCGCGGCATTTTTTTTCCGCTTTTTTTCCGCTTTTTTCGCGAAACTTAAAATTCGATTAACGCCAAGCCATAAACACATGGAAAATGTGTCTTTATATTATTATTATGGCATAACATCATTTTGCCGAGTGCCGGTTATTTCCGGATAAGACGCAGTGTAGCGCCCGTGTCGGCGATGTCGAAGATGCGGGCGCGCTCGTTGCTGTGGTTGGGCTGATGCAGAGTGAGACACAGCCGCCCGTCGAAAGTGCGGAACAGCATGCTGTGGCCGCCGTCAGCGGTAAACAGCGGCTCTTCCTGTTGCCGCCACGGTCCTGTAACTTTTCCGGTCGCCGATTCGGCAATGCCTACAGCATATTGGCCTTCCTTTGTGAAACTTGACCATAACATCAGCAGCTTGCCGGTTTTTGTGCGGTACAGGAAGCATCCATCGGTTACACATTGAGATGCATCCTGTTTGCCCCATGGCGCGGCGGAAGCATAAAACAGCCGCATTGAGGGGCCGGCCGCCGCCGAGAGGTCCTTTTTCAGGGGCATCAGGTTCATGGCGCCGTCGCCAAGCTGTACCCATTCATGGCAATAAATCATGTACGGAACGCCATCCTCCACCCACAGGGTGCCGTCGAGGGCGCAGTAATCCATCGGCGTATGCGGCAACAGTGAGAACGGCTTGAACGGACCTTCCGGCGATTTCGACCAGAAAATCTGGACACCCCGAAAAGTGTATGGAGGCCATTTTTCCCGTGCCGCCTTCCACACAATATCGCTGTTGAGGGTAGCAAACAGATAATATTTGCCGCGGTATTCGTGTACCTCCGGCGCCCATACCCTTCCTGTAATCCAATTATTTTCCGGCATACGGAACACCTGAACGGGGCCTTCCCAGTTGACGAGGTCTTTGCTTTTCCAAGCTTCTACACCGCCAACTGTAATGCCTGATTCTGACGTTACCGATGCCGATTTATACAGATAGTACCACCCTGTTTTGGCAACCGGCAGTATGTAGGGGTCGCGGACATGAATGTCGGCAAGTTCCTTCGTTGTCGGCTGTGCGGGCAGCGGCTGTGCGGGCAGTAAAAAGCAGGCAGCAATAATATTAATAAAACATTTGTTCATTATTTCAGCTCAAAATAAAGGTTCGTTTTTTGTCGCATGTATGTTTCTATGTGCCGGTCTTTTTTCGCCTCATAGATATCTTTGATAGTAACGCTTATGCCGGTTTCTTCCACGCCGCCGAAATGCGGGTTGATGGCGGTGCCGAAAGTTTTCATTGACGGGCTAAGGTTCATATAGGCGTTGATGAGCGGGGGCACGTTCTCGCCCAGTTCGCGGACGCCCTGTGTGAGCAGCCGATAGTCGGCCTGGAAGGAGCCGCCGTTCAGCCGCCGTTCAAGTTCGGCCTCGTCCATATTGAGGGCTATGGGATTCTTGGGATAGACTAAGCGCTCGTTGTCGCCGAAATATTTTTGGAAGAAGTAGAGAATCATGTTTCGTGCGTGGATGTTGAAATGGGTGTACATGGTTACTTTTCCGAAGAAGTATTTCATGTCGGGATAATCCACGGTGAGGGCGCCCAGTCCGTCCCAGAGGTTGTCTAAGGCGAAGAGGGCTTTGGCACCCGCCTTGCTTGACTGGTAGTCAGGCTGCACGAAAGAGCGTCCCAGCTCGATGGTATAAGGCAGATATTCCTGCTTAAACCTGTCTGACAGCACGAACAGTTGAGCAGTGGCCATTTGCAGGTCGCCGTTGTCGTCGGTGCCGAGGCCTTTTCCCAGCAGGTAGCGGTATCCGCCGAGAATTTCCCGCGCATCGGGGTCCCAGACGAACAGCTGCTGATAAGGATGTTCGATGGTATCATAGCGGTCAATATCCACCGCGTCGCCGGTGCCCCCGCCAGCCACACGGAAAGTTAATTCCCGCAGACGTCCGATTTCGGCCATTATGTTCGGCGAATTATGGGCTGTTACCACATAAATCTCGTTATCTCCCTTATTTGTTTTCCTCAAAAACTTATCTGCGGTCAGCTCTGCAATTATCGCGTCTTTTGCCACAGGCGGTGCAACTTCTATCATTTGTTTTTTGACTAAAAAGTTCACAAAGGTAAATAAAAAAACAATCAGTTATGGCTTTCAGGCAGCGAATACACCATTTTTTTTACATATTCTGCCCATTCCTGAAACGAATGGCTTCTGTCGAATGTGGCATAAGGTATCGGTTTACCAAAAGTTAACGTATAATTGCCGTTCCTGTGGCGGAATGTCTCGTCCGGCAGGAAGAAGATTTCGAGGTTCCATTTTATATGCAAGGCCTTACGGATATTTGCCAGGCGGTAGAAAAATTCGGTATTGCGGCCGCTGATGTGTACAGGCACGACGTCCCTGCCAAATTCTATGGCCTTCTGGATGAAGTGCTTCTTCCATTGCAAGTCTCTGATTTGGCCGCCGGTTTTGCGGGATGCCAGGCCGGAAGGAAATATTATTATTGGGCGGTCAGAACTGTATTCCGCATTGACCACGTGCGCGAACTGACGCCCGCCGGGGCCATATTTGTCAATGGGGATACACAGCGCTCTCAGCGGCGCGATTTTAAGCATGATGTCGTTGACCAATATACGGAAATCGCCGAAGTGATGAAATACGTTGCTCATCAGCAGCATCGAATCGAACCCGCCCAGCGGATGGTTGGCCGCGAACACGTACCGTCTGCCCGTCGGGACATTCTCAATGCCGCGCACGTTCTGGGTAACATTAAAATACTCGATGATTTTCTCGATAAAATCCATGCCTTCCAGATGGCCATAAAGCCCCATAATTTCATTAATCTCCGGTATGTGCATCACCCGTGTGAGGTAGCGATACACGAATCCGGGAACGAGCCGCGCCATACGCGGGTCCTTTTCGGCAAACAGCGCCTTTATATCTATCGGGGTGAACGTATTTTCCATGCTGCAAAAATAATACTTTTTTTCGCTACCTGATTAACTGTCGCTTTTTGCGGCGACAGTTCGGTACAGATTTTTTTACGGTTACAGATGCTGCTTCAGCACTTCGAGCAGTTGCCGGTCTAACCGGAAGCCCTTCCAGTTCTCATATTTCACGTCTTTGCGGGCGCTGTTCAGCACCCCGAAAGAGCCTGAGAGGTTCCACAATGACCACCCCCACCGCTGCTCGCCGAATACGTCCAGCAGGTCGTTCATCCAGGCCAGAACGGTGGCATGTGGCGTACAGTTATGACATCCCATCTCGCCGATGTGGACACTGCCGCCTGCATCAAGCCATGGCTGCCACGGCTTGACGGAGACCCCGCGCAGGTAGTCTTTATCGTGTGTCTTACCGTCATAAATTAATGGCCACTGCACCTGCTCGGCAGGTACTTCCTGCAACGGCTTCCAGTCTGACCACGTTGCCCGCAGATGGGTCAGCAGGAACGGCTGATAGCCGCGCCCGCTCTGCACGATGTTGGGGAGGTCGGCAAGGCTCATCAGCGGTTGCGCCCCCACACAAATGCCGTCAACGAATATCAGGCGCTCATCGTCGATGCCGCGGATAGCAGCAATAAGCCGTCGAGCAACTCTGTCATATTTGGATTCTTCTATGCAGGGCGCCTCATTGATGAGGTTGAAACTCAAGTATTTATTCGATTGCCCGCGATAGCGTTCTGCAAACCGCTTCCAATGAAATTCGCAGGCCTTTAGCGGTGCCTCATCTTCAAAGAGGTTTGTGGGTTGCGGCTGACTGTCATCACGGTTGATGCAGTAGCCCGGCGCTCTGTGGAAATTGAGATTTATATGAATCCTGTATTGACGGCCAAGCTCTACCACCCTGTCAATCTCTTTCAGGATTTTCTCGTCCACAGAATACCAGTCGCTCTCACTGCTCCAGCACCAATAGGACAGCGGGATGCGGGCAAAATTGAAGCCCCATTCGGCCATAATTTCAAAATCAATCTCCGCAAACTGCGACTGATTATGCGGGTTGAACTTGTTCAGCAGATTGAACCCTTTCAACTCCGAAAAAGTATTGCCCCGCGGCTTTGTGGCGGCGGGTAACGGCAATGAACCTGCCAGTCCTGCGGCCGATAACATGCCGACATTTTTTATGAAGGAACGCCTTTCCATAAGGTTTTACTGTTTTTATTTGCGCAACAAATATACGGAAATTTCAAATAGACTGTTCATTATTCGATATAAAATGATTCAGGCAGGGGACTGTTTGCCGGAAACAGTTATCTTTGCGGCATGAAGACGTTAATTCTGGGTATTGGTAATATATTATTGCGTGATGAGGGCACAGGTGTTCATGCTGTCCGCGCTATTCTGCGGGAGCCGCTGCCGCCGGATGTGGATGCGCTTGATGGCGGCACCGGCGGGCTGCATCTGCTCGGCTGGCTTGACGGATACAGCCGTGTCATAATAATAGACGCCACGCTTGACGGCAGACCGCCCGGCACTCTGCGGATACTGACCCCGCGCTTCGCCGCCGACTTTCCCCCGTTGCTCAGCGCCCACGAAACAGGCCTTAAAGACCTGCTCTGTGCCATGCAACTGCTTGACACAGTCCCCGAAACAATCCTCATCGCCGTCTCCGTTGCCGATATTGCCACGCCTGCTATTGGTCTCTCCCCCAAAGTTGCCGACGCGATTCCGACGATATTGAAAACCATAAAAGATATTTGTCAGCCATGACCCACTTTGCTGTACCGCCTGCTCACGGGCGGGCAATATAGCGGTAAAACAGCTAACGATTACGGCAAACCGGCGATTAAACCCAAAAAAGAACTATTTTTGCGGTGATTTTCAGATAACGATGGCAACATTTATAACACGCATATATGATTTTTTCGGGCAGCGTTTATGGCTGCTCATGGCGCTGACGGCAGTGTTGACGGCAGGCCTTGGACTGTCGCTTACGCGGCTGAACTATGGTGAAGACATTTCGGCGTTCCTGCCTGATGAAGGAGGCGCGGTGAACATGAACGCGCTGTACCGTGCGGTGGGCAATTCCGACAAAATAATGCTGTATTTTCAGATGCGCACTGTACGTCCCGATTCTACCGGACACATAATCGCCGCGATAGACTTTGCCGCAGAGCAGTTGGCACTTGCAGACACGGCGGGCATTATTCCGGAAATCACCGCCCGCGTGGATGAGGGGCAGGCATTGGAGCTGACCGGTTTTGTCCGGCGGAACGCGCCATATTTTCTCACTGACGATGACTACCGGCGGCTCGACACGCTGCTCACTGACGACTATGCCGCCGCCTGCCTGTCGAACGCCAAGCGTATGCTGCTGTTGCCCACCGGCGGCCTGATGCAGCAGTCGATAGCATCTGACCCGCTGAACCTGTTCGCCCCGCTACTTAACCGCCTGCAAAACTTCCGCCCTGCCGACGGCGACGTGATTGACGGACATCTGTTCATGAACGGGGGCCGAAAAGGAATGTGTATCGTTACCACGCCATACAGTGTAAGCGAAACGAACAAAAGTTTAAAATTATTAGAGCTGATAAACTGCACACTCGCCAAAACCGAAGCGGAATTTCCCGACATCAAAACGAGCTGTTTCGGCGCTCCGGCAATCGCCGTAACCAACGCCCGACAAATAAAGAGCGACAGCATACTGTCGATGGCCATAGCCACAGTCTTACTGCTGATACTGCTGGTGTGCTATTTCCGCAACCTGCGCAACATCATTCTGATTTTTGTGTCGGTAGCTTTCGGATGGCTGTTTGCCCTTGCCATTCTTGCGCAGTGGAAGGATTCGCTGTCGGTGATAGCCATAGCCACAGGTTCCATATTTATCGGTATAGCCATCAATTATCCGCTGCATCTGCTGGGGCATTTGCGGGAGCAGCCCGACATGCGGGAGGCGTTGCGGGAAATCACGCCGCCATTGCTCACCGGAAATATCACTACGGTGGGGGCTTTTCTCAGTCTGGCGTTCATCCCTTCGGAAGCCATGCGCGACATGGGGCTGTTTGGGGCATTGCTGTTGGTCGGCACAATATTGTTTGTGCTGCTGGTATTGCCACATCTTGTGCGGAAAAATATCCGGCGAAAGAGCGCGGAAGACAGTGCCATAATCAGTCGTCCGGCGCCGTTGCCGAAATTTCTGAAGCGCAGTTTGTTACCGCTCATTGCTCTTACCGTGCTGTTCCTGCATCTCAGCCGTTTCATGGAGTTCGATACCGACATGAACAATATCAATTACATGAGCGCCAGCCAGCGTAGCGACCTTCAGGAATTGTTGCAGGCGACGGCTCAGGATGGCATGGATGCGGTTTATTTCGTCACGTCAGGGGGTGCTGTCGATGATGCGCTGGCCGCCGCCGAGGCTAACAGGCCGCTGTTAGATTCGCTGCACCGTGCCGGGCTGTGGCTCTCCGAAGCCGGAATCGGCCAGTTTCTGCCGTCTGGCGCCGAACAGCGCCGCCGACTTGAGCGATGGAACAGCTTCTGCCTGAAAAATCGCGGAAAGATTGAATCATTGCTCGAAAAATACGGGGCTCAGGAAGGCTTCCGTCGCCAGGCCTTCCACCCGTTCTGCGAACTGCTCACCGCGCAGCTGGCGCCCGAATCTGACGACTTCTTCGCTCCAATTGCCACATTCCCCGCAAAAAATTACCTGCTGCATCTCGGTGATAAAACAATGGTAATCAACATCTTACGCAGTCAACCAGAGCATACCGGCGCCTTAGTGGACGCACTCCGCGAAAAGGCGGTTGCCGACGCCGTCGCTTTCGATTCGCGCAGCATAAGCCGCCGCCTCGTGGATTCCCTCTCCGACGAGTTCAACTTTGTGCTCTATATCTGCGGCTTCATTGTGCTGCTGTTCCTCACTCTCACGCTGGGACGCCTCGAACTCAGTATGATGGCCTTCATTCCGTTAGTTGTCAGCTGGATATGGATTCCCGGAATCATGCTGTTAAGCGGCCTGCAGTTCAATATTGTGAACATCATTTTAGCGACGTTCATCTTCGGGCAGGGCGACGACTACACCATTTTCATGACAGAGGGGCTTATGTATGAATATACTTACCGCCGCAGGATGCTGGGGTCCTACCGCAAAAGCATCGTCATCTCGGCGCTCATCATGTTCATCGGCATCGGGACGCTGATTCTGGCACGGCATCCGGCGTTGCGGTCCCTGGCCGAGGTCATCTTTGTGGGCATGTTTACGGTGGTGCTGATGGCCTGCCTCATCCCCCCTCTGCTCTTCAAGTGGCTGACCCAAAACCGGCACGGATGGCGCGAAGTTCCCCTTACATTCCGCCGCCTCGCCAGCTCTCTTTGGGCATTCGCGGTATTTCTCGTCGGCAGCCTGTTCATCACCGTGTCCGGCTTCTTCCTGCTGGGAACAGGACGCCGTACCGAAAAACGCAAATTACTGTATCACAAAATACTGCGTAAAATAGCCGACTTTGTAATACACAGAGTGCCCGGTGTGCGGTTTTCGTTCCTTAATCCTGACGGAGAAAAGTTTGAAAAACCGGCTGTTATCATCAGTAATCACCAGTCGCATTTAGACCTTATGTGTATCATGCGGCTCACGCCGAAAATAATAATACTGACCAATGAATGGGTATGGAACAGCCCGTTTTATGGACGGCTGATAAAATATGCCGACTTTTTCCCCGTTTCAAGCGGAATGGAATCGATGCTGCCGCAGCTCGCTGACCGCATCGCCAACGGCTATTCCATTGTTGTATTTCCCGAAGGCACCCGTTCAGAGAGCTGCGAAATTAAGCGGTTTCATATAGGCGCCTTTGTACTTGCCCAACAGCTGAACGTTGACGTTGTGCAGGTGATGTTGCATGGTGTAGGCCACGTGCTTCCCAAGCATGACTTCATGTTGCGGCAGGGCGCCATTACAGTCGAAGTGCACCCCCGCATCCCCGCACAGGCCATGGACGTTCCCGACATAAGAGCTTTTTGCAGCAACGTGCGGAAATTCTATGTGGGAAGCTATCACCGCATGGCACAGCGCCTCGAAACGGCCGCATACTTCCGCAGTTTCGTACTCCACAACTACATTTATAAGGGATTCGGAATAGAGCGGAAAGTGCGCATACTTTTACGAAAACACGACTGTTATGCACAATGGATAGATTCATATACGGGTAGCAGCGATGGCAAAATCCTGGTGCGAAACAACGGTATCGGGGTATTCAGTTTCCTCTTTGCATTAGTGCATAAAGACACGAAAGTTATTGCCTGCGACACCGACCCCGGCATGGTGGCACTGGCCGCCGGATGCGCCGGAATCCCCAGAAACCTGCACATAGAACACGCTGAATACTGCCATACCGCCGTCCCTGCCAGTTCCGGCTATGACTGTATCTATGATATGTGCGATGACATGCCGATTATGCGTTACAAATCCCAAAATACCTGAAAGGAGGGCATGACATCCGATGTTACTGCAACAGAAGCGAAAAAACAGGCAGGCATTTTGCAGGGGTGCAAAAATGTCGGCGTATAGATGCAATTTTTTCGTATTTTTGCGGCAGAAAAGCAAATAAGCATTGGGCAATTCACAATATGAAATTATGACCACCCGTCCTGTGCGGCGGTTGATATTGCAGTTAGCGGTTCCGAGTGTGGTTATCATGCTGGTGTCGGCCATGTACAATGTTGCCGACACATATTTTGTCGGCACGACAGGCACGAGTGCGACGGCGGCAGTTGGTGTGGCGTTCTCGCTGCAGGCTGTAATTCAGGCTATAGGGTTCTTCTTCGGGCACGGTGCGGGCAACTACATTTCGCGGGCGCTTGGGGCGCAGCAGAACGACAATGCAGGCAGGATGGCCGCCACCGGCTTCTTCACGGCCTTCGCTCTGGGGGTGGTGATTGCAGTAACGGGGTTGCTGTGTCTGAAACCGCTGGCACGGGCATTGGGCGCCACCGAAACCATCGTGCCTTACGCCTGCGACTACCTGCGGTATATACTCATTGCCGCGCCGTTTATGATTTCCTCGTTCATGCTCAACAATCTGCTGCGTTTTCAGGGCGCAGCCTTCTGGGGCATGGTTGGCATGGTGAGTGGGGCCGCATTAAACGTGGCGCTCGACCCGCTGTTCATCTTCGGCTTCGACATGGGGGTTAGCGGGGCCGCGCTGGCCACGCTAATCAGCCAGACGCTCAGCTTTACGCTACTGTTTGTAGTGGGATGTACCCGAAAATATACCGTGCGGATTTTGCTGCGCAATTTCACACCCGAATACTTCTATTATAAGGAGATGCTGCGGGGGGGCACACCGTCATTGCTGCGGCAGTCGCTCCTCAGCATCGCCACGCTGGCGCTTAACCATGCTGCCGGAATATATGGCGACGCCGTAATTGCTGCCATGGCTATTGTAAGCCGTGTGATGATGATAGCCACATCAGTATTGCTGGGCATAGGGCAAGGCTACCAGCCTGTCTGTGGGTTCAATTATGGCGCACAGCGTTATGCCCGTGTCAAGCAGGGGTTCTGGTTCTGCTTCCGCTTTTCAACATGCCTGCTGATTGTGGCTGCCATATTCTGTTTCATCATGGCCTCCGACATCATCGCCGTTTTCCGCGGCGACGACCCTGCGGTAATTTCTGTGGGGGCGCTGGCCCTGCGATTTCAGTGCTTTTCGCTGCCGTTTACCGGCTGGATAGTGCTTAACAACATGATGCTGCAGACCATCGGCAAGGCAGCGCCTGCCAGTCTGCTGGCCTTCTCGCGGCAAGGGCTGTTTCTCATCCCGCTGCTGTCGGTGATGACCCCGCTGTGGGGCATATTGGGCATACAGCTATGTGCGCCGGTGGCCGACATCTGCACGTTCATTCTGGCAATACCGTTGGGAGTGCGGACTCTGCGGGGTATGAAAACTTAGTAAATTGTTAACAATAAGATTATCTCATGCAATAAAATAGCTGGTACTTTTGTGTCGTAAACAGAAACAAGCTATATGGAGATTTATTACCTGATTCTTGTGGTCGTATTAGTGGCATTAGCCGTATCCGACCTGGTAGTTGGTGTTAGCAATGACGCGGGCAATTTTCTGACCCCCGCTTTCGGGTCGAAGGCGGCTTCACGATGGGTCATATATGCGGTGGCGGGCGTGGGAATCCTGCTCGGCGCCTGCTTCTCAAGCGGCATGATGGAAGTGGCACGTAAAGGAATCTTCCATCCCGACATGTTCACTTTCTCCGAAATAGTGCTGATTTACTTAGCCGTAATGATTTCTGACATCGTGTTAATGGACACGTTCAACTCTATGGGGCTGCCCACTTCGACCACCGTCTCTCTCGTGTTTGAGCTGCTTGGGGCGGCTGTGGCGGCCTCGCTGATAAAGATTTCGCGCTCGGCCGATTCGATGAACACCTTAGCCACATATATCAACTCCGCTCACGCCTTAGCGATTATGTCGGGCATATTGGTGTCGGTAGCTATTGCGTTTGTGGTGGGGGCTATTATCCAGTATTTTACACGTTTGCTCTTTTCATTTAACAGTGAAAAGACGATGAAATATTTCGGTGGGCTGTTCGGCGGGCTATCAATCGCCGTAATGACATACTTCCTGATTATCAAGGGCATAAAAGGCGCCACATTCGTGTCCACCGCACAGATGAGCTGGCTGATGTCGCACATTCCGCAAGTATTGCTGGGCAGTTTTGTGGTGTGGACGGTTGTTTTGCAGGCGTTGTACATGCTGTTCCGCATAGACATTCCGCGGATTGTCATCCTGGTAGGCACATTCGGACTGGCGATGGCTTTTGCAGCCAACGATTTGGTGAACTTTGTAGGGGTTCCGATGGCATGCTTCCAGTCATTCGTTATATGGCGGGAGGCGGGCATGCCCGATGCGGCGACGTTCCCGATGGAGGCCTTAAAAGGCGAGGTCAGTACCCCCACAATAGCATTAGCCATTACCGGCATAATTATGGTGCTCACCATTGTTACCTCCCGGAAAGCGCGTAATGTGATAGCCACCACTACCGAGCTGTCGCGGCAGAGCGAGGGCGACGAGCGCTTCGGCGCCTCAATGCTGTCGCGGCTTATTGTCCGCTGGGCGGTGAACATCAATTCGCAATACTGCCGTATCATGCCCAAACGGGTGCTTCACGCGATGAGTCGCCGCTTTGAGATGCCGGAAAGCAAGCCCAGAGACGCATCCTTTGACACCATCCGTGCCGCTGTCAGCCTTATCGTATCGGGAATCCTCATCTCCGTAGGGACGTCAATGAAGTTGCCGCTCTCAACCACTTACGTGACTTTTATGGTGGCTATGGGTACCTCACTATCTGACCGGGCTTGGGGACGCGACAGCGCCGTATATCGCATTTCGGGCGTCTTCGCCGTAGTGGGAGGCTGGTTCCTCACCGCCTTAGTCGCCGTAACATTAGCAGGAATCGTGGCCGCAATACTGTTCCTCGGCGGAAAATATATGGTGTTCATCTTCTCGGCGCTGGCAATATTCATGATATTCAGAACACAGGCTCACTTCCGGAGAAAAGCCGCCACCCAAAAGACGGAAGAAGAAGAAGGCATTGTGGAAGCCGACAGCACCGAAAAAGCCATCGCTAAAGTAAAAAAACAGGTAACAAATGCTGTGGTATCCATCTCCCAAATATATGTTGAAGGGGTTGAGAGTTTTATGCAGGAAAAACGCAAAGACCTGCACGAGGCCTGTGAACTGGAAGGCGCTTTCAACAAGAAGACGCGGAAGATGAAGAACAAAATCCCCAAAGTTATTATGGCGCTACAGCAAAAAGCGCCGCTCGAATCAGGCCATTATTACGTGCAGTTAGTGGACTATCTGCGCGAAACACACCGGTCGCTGAGCTACATCATTGAGCCTCTGCATGAGCACCTCGAAAATAACCACAAACCATTCGTGCCCGCTCAAATCATGGAACTGACCACTTTCCTGACAGAAGTCCGCCAATTCTTCGACAAAAGTCTCGAAATTGTCAGAGACGAACACTTCGACAGCATCGCCGAAACAATACGGCAACGAAACACCCTGCTCGACAGCCTCACCCAGATAGAACGCGCCCAAATAAAGCGAATCAAGAGCAAGGAGGTGAATACCCGCAATGCCGTACTGTATTTCAACCTGCTCAGCGAATCCAAAAACCTGTTCATCAATCACGTAAATATGGTCAAAGCCCAGCGCGACTTCTTCGCAAAAATCAAAACGGAGAAATAAGGGGGTTATTGCTCCCATATTTCCCACGATTTGAGCGCCTGTAGCCGTAGCATCTCGGCGCCGTTTTTGACGGTAGCGCCGCATTGATGCCCGCGTCGCAGGAAGAGGCTCTCTTCGGGGTTGTATATCAAATCGTAAAGCAGGTGCCGGACAGTGATGGCCTGATATGGCAGCACGGGACAGCGCTCCGTGTCGGGGAACATGCCCAGCGGCGTAGTATTGACGATAAGCGGGGTCTCTGCAACCAACTCTCCGGAAATGTCGGCATAGTTGATTTGTCCGGCAGCTGGCGATTTTGTTGTAGCGAATAAAAGTTCAAAATCGAGCTTCCGTAGCACGTATGCAACGGCTTTCGATGCCCCGCCGGTACCCAGAATCAGGGCACGACGGCCATGATTCCAAGTACCAAGAAGCGGAAGTATGGACTGCTCAAATCCATAGACATCTGTATTATAACCGACTAAACGCCCAGTGGCCGCAAACTTCACAGTATTTACGGCGCCAATTTCGGCCGCCGCACCAATTACCCCGTCTAAATATGGAATTACTTCCTCCTTGTAAGGAATGGTGCAGTTGAGTCCTGCAATACGCACTGACTTTACCAGAGCAGGGAACTCCGCGATAGAATCCATCTCGAAGTTCCTGTATTCGCAGTCCCGTAGCCCTTCCTGTTCAAATTTCTCCGTAAAGAAGCGACGGGAAAAGGAATGGCCCAATTTGCGACCAATTAATCCGTAAATTTTCACCCGCAGAGCGCTAATATTATTTTTTCGTTAATATGACAGGTCTATTTTTTTGTGGCCCGTATTACGCCGCGGAAGTAGCCGATAGATTCGGCGATGCCCATTTCGGGGTTGCTCATGTCGCGCTCGTGTTCGAGGCTCACCTTTCCGTCATACTTGACTTTCCGCAGGGTCTTCACCAATCCGGGGAAGTCAACCAGGCCGCGTCCCACTTCTACGGAGTAGCCTGCTTTGGTGGCCGCGGTAGCGTCTTTGAGGTGGATGTCGAACACGCGGGAGTGGTACTTCTTCAGCGCCACAACAGGGTCCTTACCGTTGCGCAGGTTATGTCCCAGGTCGAGACACATCCCGATGCGCGGGTCGAGGTCTTTCACGTGTGCCCAGATGTCGTCAGCGTCAGGGTATCTGTCGGGCAAGTCGGGGCCGTGCAGATGGATGGCATATTTCATGTCATATTCTTTCACCTTCTTATCGATGTAGGGCAACAGCTCATGCGTGGGGACGCCCACTATCAGCTTGACGCCAACCCGTTTGGCATACTCGAAATAGCGGTCAGCTTCTTCCTCCTTGCTCATATATATGGGGCCAACGGCATAGCCGGTTACGCCATAGGATTTCAGCTTGGCATGGAAGGCGGCAATCTGCTCATCGGTGCTGTTATAGGGCAGATGGAAGTCCTTTATACAGAGGTAATGGACGTCGCACCGCTTCATGATATTCAGGGCGCGGTCGAGGTCTCCCTTAAAAGAGGCAAATGTGAACCCGGCCATGCCCACGCGGAACAGCTCTTTCTCGTCGATGGGCGGTTGGGGGTCAGGACGTTTCTGGTCTTGGGCGCCCGCCGCGGTAAACAGCAGGGCGGCGGCACAAAATAAAAGAAGTTTTTTCATGAGATATTTTACAGTCGAATTTTAAAATTAAATTTTGTAAAACTCTTTCCATTCCTTGCGGGGTTTGGTGCCGACGAGCAGTTCGTTGGCGAGTTTGTTGTTCGTGATTTTTTTCTTTACAGGGTCGAACTCTATCTTCGTATTGAGCCATTGTGCGATAACGCCGAGGTTGAATACCTGGCTGAGCGGGCCGGCAATGTCGAAAGACGAGCGGGCCTGTTCCTCCCCCTTAATAGATTTGAGGAAGTTGGTCGCGTGGTTGGAGGGGCTTTTCGGCACTTCGGGTAACTTCGATTCCATTTCCTTCGCTTTTTCGGGCGGGATAATGGTCAGTGTCGAGCCGTGGGAGCCGCCTTTGAAGATTAAATCTTTGCTGTAGATAATCTTTCCTGGATTCAGCGCAGCCGGTTGGATTTGGCCGTTACTTGGCGGGGGAATATTGGGGTCGAGTTTGGAGACGCCGTATCCTGCGGGAACTGCGGGGATGTTATTCACGCCGTCATACCAGGTGATGTCTAATGGGGGCATGTTTTCGCGGGCAGCGAAGCGGAACTTCAAGGTAGATGCCTGCGGGAAGAAGAACTTGTTATGGCCTTCGAGTTTCACGGGGTCCACCTCGTAGGGCAAGCCCAATTTGAGGAACTGGTGAGCGGTGTCAAGGATATGTGCCCCCCAGTCGCCTAATGCGCCCATGCCGAAGTCGTACCAGCAGCGCCACTGGCCCAGATGATAGTCGTGGTTATAGTCATGCCATTGCGCGGTTCCCAGCCAGGTATCCCAGTCGAGGGTCTCCGGCACCGGCTCTTTGGGCGGGAAGCTCTTAATGTTGACGTCCCAGCCGTGCCAGCGCCGTGCGCCGTTCATGTGGGCGGTGATTGCGGTAACATCCTTGATGATTCCCGCGTCAACCCATGTCTTAAACTGGAAATAATTGGCCTCCGAGTGCCCCTGGTTGCCCATCTGGGTAACAACTTTATGCTTTTTGGCGCCTTTTATCATCAGCTCGACCTCGTTGAACGTGCGTGCCATGGGCTTTTCACAATAAACATGCTTGCCGAGGCTCATGGCCAGCATGGTAGCCGGAAAATGGGCGAAGTCGGGAATACCGACCGTAACAGCGTCAATTTCTTTGCCCATCTTGTCGAACATCTGGCGGAAGTCCTGGAACTGCTTCGCATTGGGGAACTTCTTGAGGTTCCCAACCGTATGCTTTGCGCCCAGGTCAACATCACAAAGGGCGACAATATCACACAGCCCCGTGTTATAGTGGTCGTTAATAATATCACTGCCGCGGTTTCCGATGCCTATACAGGCTAAGCGGAGGCGTTCGCTGGCCGGCGCCAGAGTAGTGGTCGGCGGCACAATACCCGACGCCTTGCGCGTGAGCAATGTCGGCGCCACGACCGCCGCCGCAGCTACCGTGACGGTCTTCTTTAGAAACGACCGCCTCGAAGAATCATTCTGTGTCATACAAACTATCCTGTTAAAAAAATTAATACTCATTTTGGCGGCGAAAGATAGGAATTTTTTCTTTACAAAACCCCAATCACCTCAAAAATAACATCTTTTCACCTGCTAATGTAATCTCAAAAACAAAATATTAATCGCCTTAGCCCGAAAAGTTGTAACTTTGCAGTAAATTTTTTTCAGATGGAACGATTAAACAATAATAAGAATCCGGAAAGCAGACCCCCGGAATTTTTCCGCGGAACAGATATGCTGCGCTTCGAGAAAGACTATGACGAGCGCGTAGAGCTGTGGGATGCCGCCTTCAACTTCCTCAAAGGCGACCTGGCTGCAATGGCGCCGGGAAAATACGTGCTCATAGAGGGACAGCTGATTGCCAACATCTCGGAATATCTTACCCGCCCCGTCGAGGAGGCGAGATGGGAAGCGCATCGCAAATTCATTGACCTGCAATATGTTATCGCAGGCGCCGAACAAATCGGCATCAAGCCCTTAGCCAGCGCTGTCCTTGCCGGAGAATATGACGCCGAAAACGATGTCGTGTTCTTCGCCGAGCAGGAAGGAAAGTTCGTACTCGCCGACCCCGCAAAGATGTTCCTCTTTTTCCCGGAAGACGTACACCGCCCCGGCGTCTTATGGAACAGCCCCGCGCCGGTGAAAAAATTGGTACTAAAAATTGCCGCCGAATAATTGACCCGTTAAAATCTCATCCTGATATAACCGATGTTCAAAAAACTGATTTCCATACAAACGTCAATCCCGGAACCGCGCATCGCACGGACACTCGAACTCATAGATGACGGCGCAACTATCCCCTTTATCAGCCGCTACCGCAAAGAAGCTACCGGCGGCCTCGACGAAGTACAAATCGGCGACATCAAGCAACAATATGAACGCCTGAAAGAACTCGCCAACCGCAAAAATACCGTCCTGGCAGCCATCGAAGACCAGGGGAAGTTGACCGACAGCCTGAAACACCGCATCGAAGACACGTGGGACGCTGCCGAGCTGGAAGACATCTATCTGCCATTCAAGCCGAAAAAGCAGACCAAAGCAGAACTCGCCCGCAAACACGGATTGGAACCATTAGCCGCCGAATTGATGCAGCAGTTCAACTTTGACATCTATAAAAAGGCCCAACTATTTATTAATCAGGATGTAGATGACGCCGACGCCGCTTTGCAGGGCGCCCGTGATATCATTGCAGAATGGGTCAACGAGAGCGAAGTAGCCCGCAAACTCGTGCGCAACAGCTTCCAGCATCATGCCATAATCGCCGCCAAAGTGGTGAAGGGCAAGGAAGACGAGGCCGCCAAATACAGGGATTATTTCACATTCAGCGAGCCATTGTTCAAATGCGCAGCTCACCGTCTGTTAGCCATGCGACGCGGCGAAACGGAAGGCTTCCTGCGGGTGAGCATCTCCACTGACGACGCAAAATGCCTCGAAAAACTGCAGCGCCGCTTCGTGAGAGGCCACAGCGCCGCATCCCGACAGGTGGAAATGGCCGTGAGCGACAGCTATAAACGGCTGCTGAAGCCCTCAATTGAGACCGAATTTGCGGCCACCTCAAAAGAGAAGGCCGACATGCAGGCAATCCGCGTATTTGCCGAGAACCTGAAACAACTGCTGCTTGCTCCACCACTGGGCCAGAAGCGTGTGATGGGCATCGACCCCGGATTCCGTACCGGCTGCAAGGTGGTGTGCCTCGATGCACAGGGAAACCTGCTCCACCACGACGCCATTTTCCCGCACCCCCCACAAAACGAGCGACAGAACGCCCGCTCACAGCTGGCCGCAATGGCCACCAAATACGGCGTGGAAGCTGTTGCGGTGGGAAATGGAACCGCCGGCCGCGAAACCGAAGAACTGGTCAACCGCGTGGACTTCGGCCGCCCAATCCCCGTATTTATGGTCAGCGAAGACGGCGCCTCCGTCTATTCGGCCTCAAAAATCGCACGGGAAGAGTTCCCCAACCATGATGTTACAGTGCGCGGCGCCGTCAGCATCGCCCGCCGACTGATAGACCCCTTGGCCGAGCTGGTGAAAATCGACCCGAAATCTATCGGTGTAGGACAGTATCAGCACGATGTTAATCAAACGGACCTCAAGGCCGCATTAGACCAGACTGTGGAGAACTGCGTTAACCGCGTAGGCGTTAACCTGAATACGGCAAGCAAACATCTGCTCGTATATGTGTCGGGACTGGGGCCATCGCTGGCACAAAATATTGTGGACTATCGTGCAGAACACGGCACATTCAAAAACCGCAAAGAACTGCTGAAAGTGCCGCGACTTGGCCCTAAAGCCTTCGAACAGGCCGCCGGATTCCTGCGAATTCCCGATGCATCCAACCCGTTAGACAACTCCGCAGTACACCCTGAAAGTTACCATATCGTGGAAACAATGGCCAAAGACATGAACTGCAAAGTTGCCGACCTGATTGCCGACAAGACGCGCCGCGACAGCATCCCGCTCGAAAAATATATGACCGACAGCATCGGAATGCCAACCCTGACAGATATAATGGCCGAATTAGCCAAACCCGGACGCGACCCGCGAACAGACGTCGCCATATTCGCCTTCGACCCCAACGTGCGCACTATCCACGACATCACTGAAGGCCAGATATTGCAGGGCATCGTCAGCAACATCACCAACTTCGGCTGCTTCGTGGACATCGGCATCAAGGAAAAAGGATTGGTACATCTCTCAAATATGGCCAACAAATATATAACATCCCCCACAGAAGTGGTACATCTGCACCAGCCCGTACAGGTCAAGGTGCTGGAAATAGACCTCGCCAGAAAGCGCATAGCTCTAAGCATGAAAGACGCCTGAATCGGGATTTGTCGTCCTGACCATTATTATAATATGATTTTCGGGATTACCCTGATTTTGAGACCGTGTACCCGAAATCCCCCGTCATTATACGGCTCTTTTTGCACCAAAAAAATCCCCACGTTGTGAGGCGTGGGGAGTGCGGTTTTTTCAAAACACACCAAAACTCAATTATCATTGACTGCATACGCTGCACGAGACTAAGGCTATCTGATAGGAGCCATCCTTGTGTCTGACTTTTATATCAAACATAAGTCCATTTGCGAATACAGTATTTGTGCCGAAGTTGAATCCCCCGAAAGCCGTCCATGTTTCGCTTACCGGAGCATGAACGCCGCCACGGTTCACCAAATTTGCCGTTTTTATCAGCACTATGGGGGCGTTCTCATTCACTGATGCCGGATTATTGCGCAACTGCTGTGCTGCCGTTGTCGAAAGTGTCAGCAGAACAGACACACTGTCGGCAGTGATTGTCATAATTCCTTTGCTGTCGAGGCGGTCGGCGCTGGTAAGTCCGGCCACATCGAAATGAGCGATGGAGCCACCGGCCATGTCAATGTTCCCTTTTACGGACATGACGCCGATATTGGGAGCGCTGTTGCCGAATCCGGGGGCAATTATGCTGCGGCGGGCAATGCTTATGTTACCGGTAATTCCCTCTCCGGTTTTGCCGGTACCCATCAGGCGGGCGCCCTGTTCTACCGTGATTATGGTCAGGCCGACGCCCCCGGCACCCTGAATCGTCTGGTTATTTCCCAGCGATAGCGCCGCTTTGTCGGTAACGAGGATAGAATTGATGCTGTGCGTTGCATCCGGATTTGCCAGCGCGACCGCAGTTCCCGCCCCGAAGATGGATATGTCGCCGCTGCCGGACAATACGCCGGACAGCGTCTGCACAACTCCACCGTGTATTTTTATAGAACCATTGTTTGTTATATTCCCTGCATAGTTGTAGCCTGCCGCAGGGGCGGAATCGAGCGTTCCGGCTATGTCAAGCAGGCCGGAGATTACCGTTGTATTGCCGCTGTACATGTTCGCGCCACTAATCTTCAACGGCTGTGTGCCGGTTTTGACAACAGAGCCGTTGCCGACAATGGCCCCTGAAAATTCTGTGCCGCCTGCCGCTGTGATGTCGGCGGTGAGCGTAACGGCGCCTGTGGTGATAACTTTTCCGGCGCCCGCTATGTTATGTACTGTCTGGGGCATACCGTTGACATTGAAGGCGCCTGCCGCGCCGATGTTCAGTCCGGTATTGTTAATCAGCATGTCCGGGATTCCGGCTTTGAGGACGCCGCCTGTAATGGTGGTGGCGCCGTGCCATGAATAGAGGCCGTCGTTAACGGTGGCATTGGCAGTGGGGCCTGTACGGGCGCCTCTTACTGTGTTGCCGGACGCAAACAGGGCGCCGTTAACATCGTGCGGGGCAAGCATTATCGTGTCGGTAGCAGCGATGTTGATGCTCACATTTCCGGCATTCGCACCGCTGCCTGCGTCAGTAATCGGTACTGTAAACACTTTTCCGCCCGGTAGGGACGAGACAGTATTGGCGCCCAGCAGCAGTGTTTTCCCGCTTTCGATTTTCAGCTCGTCGAGGCGGGCCGAAAGATAGAGGCCGTCATTGTTGGGGCCGGTACTCATCTCGTGCATGCGCTGGTATCGGGTGGCCACTACGATGCTGTTTTGAAGCAGTGATGAGGTTCCCAAAGCATTGACTGGCGCCGTTCCTGTGGAATTTTTCAGTTCGAGTTTTGAGGCGTCATTGACTACGATGATGCCATTGGCGCCCGCCCCGATGAGGCGTCGCAGCTGGCCGAAGTCGTCTTCCAGCAGTAGCGGCGTCGCGTCAGCATTAAAGAGGGCGTCATAGTTATTGCCGGAGGGCGCCTGAACGCGGATTTCGGCGGAAGCATCCCCGGCAGGCAGTTCCAAGCGCGAAGCAAGTATCTGACTGGCCGCTATTGAGCTGAGAGCCGCATTGCCATTAACCGTTACCACATCGTCGAAGGCAATCACCGAGAGATTGCCTGCCGTAAAGCCGTGTACATTTGTGGGGGAAGATGGGACGGTAATAATAGAGCCTGTGTCGGCGATGACATCCGCATTGGCGAGTTCGGGGGCCTCGCCCTGTGCCGCCATTTTGTAGTTGAGCCTGCTGAGCCTTACCGCGCCGTTGTATGCGCGGGCGTTACCCGTTAGTGTCAGCGTATTTGCGGTTGCGCCGAGTTCTACGTCAATGCGTCCGCCACGGTTGTTACTGTCAGTTATCGTTGCCGCGTCCAGCGCCGTGTTGATGGTAAATGCGCCTGCGGTGGGACGGACAAGCAGCAGGCCGTCGGTATTTACGGAAATAGCGCCGGACCCCAACGCATCGGAAATCTGCCGCGCCGCAGCGGTATATGTCATCTTCACTGTTCCCTCATCAATCTGTGTGCCACCGGAATGGGTGTTGTTCTGCTCGGCCATGAAAGTTCCCAATCCCGTTTTACAGAGCTTGCCGGAGCCGGACAGATAGGTGGATATGTGAAATACGGCGTCGGCAGAATTGGCGTCAGGGTCAAATCTTTCGGTGGCTTCGATATAGAAAGTTCCCGTAGTGGCGACAGGTATAGGGGTTCCTGCGGCATTAGCCACCGTGATGGTTCCGTTTCCGCCGAGGCCGCCATCGTTGCCCAGACTGAACGTTCCTGCGGAGAGTTCGGTGGTTCCGCCGGCCACATAGGCGCGTCCGCCGGAAGTAACAGTGATGGCTGTTGCCTGAGCTTTGGTGCCGTCCTCGCCGACGATGGCGCCCGCATCGTGTACGGTAATTGTGCCGTTGTTGGACGCGGTTCCGGCGCCATATACCACCGAATAACCGGCGCGGTTCACAAGGCGAAAGAAGCCTCCGGCGATGTCAGTGGTCATCTTCACAGGCGAGGGATGGTCATAGAAGAATACTGTTCCGGCGCCGCTCTTCTGCAGTGTCCCCGATGTTGCCGACGATGAAATGGGGTCATAAAAGTGGACGGCTGAAGAGGCGTCAATCGTGTTGATTTTGAACGTACTGTTTGAGCCGAAATATATGGCATTGGGGATTCCCGTGTTCGTGTCGGGGCTAACGGTGCGGTTGCTGCCGGACCCGGAAACAGTGAAACTGACGCCGGATTTGTTGCCCTGAAATGTTATGGGATGACCGGCGGAGGCTATCAGTTCGACCGTACCTGAATTACCCATAAACACGGCACCGCCATCGCCTTTGGCATAATTGTCGATGAACACAATGGGGCCATGTCCGCCGATGCGGGTATCCATAGTAATTGTACCATTGTTCATATAAACAGCGCCGCCGTTGGCATTGCTGCCTGCGGCCACAGCATAGTTGTTTTGAAAGGTAGTATTACCGCCGCATGTAAGGTTCATTCCGCTGGCTTCCAAATATATAGCGCCGCCCAGCGCATTCCCGCTGCTGTGATTGGCATACACCCAGTTATTGGTAAAAGTATTTGTGCCGTTGAGATTTACGGTATAATATGCACCCGCGCCTTCACGGTATGCAGCCAGCGCCCCGCCGTATGCATCGCGGTAGCCCGAAGCAGTGGAGTAGTCGTTCACGATATAATTGCCGTCGAAGGTAGTAGTGCCGTTAAAATTGGCCACTACGGTGCCCGTCTCATTGCCGATGTTGACGGCGCCCCCGCGTGTGCCCCGTACGTCAGCGTGGGACGTTGTATAGATGTAGTTCTTCTTAAAATAGGTGGTACCGTTGAAGGTTATTGTCGCGTTGTAGCCCCAGATGTCTATGGCGCCGCCAAAGCGGTTGGCAAAGTTGCCCTCAAACCACAGGAACGAGTTGACATCGGTGCTGAACGCCGAATTGCCCCCGCCATATACCGAGATGGCGCCACCATATTCATAGGCCCAGTTATTGAAAAAATACTGCCGTCCTAGCAGCGTAACCGGCGAATTGTCAACACTCATCACCCCGGACGCATGCGTGATATTGGTGCTGGCATTGTTCCTGTAAATCACACTGTCGGCGCCATTGCCTCCATATATAAAGGTATTGTGCCGCTCATACCCCTGATACGACGAATAGATGGCCGAATAATAGCTCGTATTCTGCACAAAATTCGAGAACGTACTGCCCTCAAAGTGCAGGTGCAGTTCCGAATCATCGTTGCGGTGGTTCAGAAACAGCCCGTAATTCGTGTCGCCATCATGTCCCACCACATTGGTATTTGTAAGATAAATCGTCGCATTGCCACCGGTATATAAATTGAACAGATGTGAATTATAGTTCGACAGCGGCGACAGAGTGTATCCGTTGCCGTTAAGCGACCACGTGAAAGCGGCCGTGATATTCGCCGGCGCCGTGGTGGTTGCCGGATATGAAGTATTACCCGACAGGGAGAAATTGCCGCCATTTGTAGTGAGCTGTGCGGTGGTAAGGCTGCCGCTGACCGCCGTCTGCGCATACGTTTCCGTTATGCTTAGCAGAGAGAGCATGCCAAGTAAGGTGATTGTTTTAGAATTTCGGAGCATTTTTTAATTGTGTTTTAATTCAGTTTTATTCAATTCAGTTCTATTGCACTATAATAAATGAAAGTTATTTCGAAGCTGTATGAGGAATATTCAATGCCGCCGACAGTAACGATACACCGGAAGCGGAGAGTATCGGACGCGGCATTTGCGGTTTCTTCCGGCAGCCCCGTACCTGCAACGTTACGTGCAGGTACGGTATAAGTGGCACCGGTAGCATTGGCTATATTTACGTATGTTTCATTTGATGGGCCAACGGCATATTGCCACTGGAACGTGGCGCCATTGAGCGTTCCCGACTGCGACTGCACTGTAAGCAGTTGGGTATCAGCGGTTGACATGACCGACGAGCATCCGTCGATGACGTATGCCGAGGCCGGAATTCGACCTTTCACGCAGCGCACACTCAGCCCCGATTTCTTGGCCATTGCTGCCACACCGGGCGATACGCTGCTGGCTAAGAAGCCGGTATAACAGGCGGTCTCGCTGTCGGCCGTGGACGCGGTCCAATAGGCGCCATTAGTGCCGATATTATCTGCGGCGCCGTCGGTATAATTGCGGCTTCCTGCGGCAGGCAGAAACAGTCGGGGGGTACTCGCGGTGATGCCGGTTACCCCTTGCGTAACCGTATAGCCTCCGGCTACCGGCGCCGCCCCCGACTGCCATGCGGCGAGGTTGCTGCCCCAGCGGTTTTGGGTAGCCGCGCCGGGCGGACTGCTGACCGCATTGCCGGTGAAGATGTCCCGCCATTCTGCCGCCGTCGGCACATGCCAGCCCGCAGGACACGGGTCGGCCACTGCGCCGCTGCTGCCGCTCCACAGGTTATTATCGTGCGGCAGATACCAGTCTTTCTGGGTGCCGCTCACAAATTTGCCCGCATGAGAAGGGTCAGTAATCTGGTGCGTCACAGAACTCCATGCTAACGACGAGCCGGAAGCAGCATCAACCGCCGCCGCCGTTTCACTGCCATAGCCAAGCGCTTCCCGATACGGCTTTTGCCATACCACAAATTGATGATTGTCGGCCATACGCCCCCATTGATACAGGTCGCCGAAATCGCAGGCATCGTTGGGTATGCCATTGTTGAAGGCCCCAAATTCGGCGCCGAGATTGGCATGAGCAAACTGCACCGTGCTGCTGCCCACGTTCAGCGTTACCGGAATTAACCCGCTGTTGGCCGCCGCAATATCCTGCAATTCTGCCGCCGCCCCCAGATGGATGAAATCAATCGCGGGAAACTCGGCAATACGCTCGGAAAGAATATTGTAAACCCTGCAACGGTATTGAACCGTCGTTGTGCTGTTATGAGTATATGGCTGAATTGTGTATATCGAATCCGTGGCGGCGGCAATATCGACAAAATCAGCGTCAATGCCATTCTCTTTCTTCTGCCACTGATAATGGCGGACTGCGGAGGTCTCGCCGAGGCCGTAAGCAGTGAGCTTCTGCTGCTGAAATGTGTACATCGTTGCTACGCATCCGTCAACGCAGTAATTTTGGGCGAGCGCTGAAACAGCCACAAGTTCTATTTCTATGGCCCGCTGGCGTATGTTGTCGTCGCCGACAAGCAGGCGGTATTTGCCTGTGGTCGGCCATCCCGGTTGGGGAACCGTCGCCTGGGGCATGATATTTATCACGCCACGATAGAAGCCGTCAGCATCCGGCCATGCCGTACCACTGTTGTTGTTCATCTGTGCCGTCCAATAGAGGTTAAACCAGTCGGTCACTTTAAGAGTGTCGTTGAAGTGTTCGCCGTCGGCCGCATAGAGCATCTCCGGCGCCAGCACGGTGAGCAGCTGGCGGCATGTTGCGGGGATACTCACGGCCGTTTTATCGGCCCACCCCCATGAGGTATAGTTCGGCTGGTCGCCGCCGCCGGGCGAGCCCCCTGTTTCGCCGCCAGGCGCTTCTTTTCCTTTTGTGAGTGGCGTTGAGCGTACAGCGCTCACACCATACCCGCCATTCGCCTCCGTACATGTCCTGTCATATATGATGTAGCGCGGCTCATGATTGGTCTCCCAATTCACGACCCAGTGAAACATCTGTGCCTCAAGTTCATCTCTGTTACTGCGCGTGGCAATATCGCTGAGATTAAGAACGTTTTTGTCGATTGCCGCCGAAACCGAAGCGCTGCTCCACGGCTGTATATCCACATGAACCATTGCAGAGGCCAGCTGCCCGAATCCCTTAATTTGCGACACGGTCAGGCTATAATGCGTGTTGCGGCTCACGGTCAGGTCTGACAGACTGTGGGCAGTATTGTCGGTTATCAGTCCGGAGGTCAGCCCGTTGCCCACGTACAGACGGTATGTGAAAGTGGTATTGGGGTCGGCGGTCAGATGGCAGCATATCTCGATGTATGTGGCGTTGTCGCGGGAAGCGGGTATATTTTCGGGGACGAAAAACACAAATGGCCCGGCCGTGAAGCCGGTTGACGTTGGGGCATAGTTGCTGTTGTCTGCCGGAATTACATCATGACAGAACTCCGCCCCGATGCCGGTACGACCGTTGAGGAACTCCTTTACCGGAATCCGCAGCGCTCTGACACTGTCTAAGGTGATAGCTATTCCATAGAGGTCGGCAAAGTTGGCAGATATACTCTGCAGTTCAATCTTTGCCCAGAGCCTTTCGACCTTTGACGCCGCGTCAGAGGAGAAATCTATTGCGGCGCCGTTTACTGTCGTAGAGCCGTCGAGTGCGAACTGTACGCCGTCCCATTCTTTATACATCGGTATAAGATGGGCAGCATCGACCTGCGGTGCGGCGGTCAGATTCACCGCCTTATCCCGAATTTCCGCGGCCGAACTCATCGCATCCAAGTTCCATGACGCCAACTCATTGGCAAACAGATATATATTGACGGCGCCGGGCTTCAGACTTGCGCTGAGCGTCAGCATGTCCTGGTCGGACGAATCGCTCATCCGGGAATTATACAGTACATGCGTCCCGTGAACGTTAGTAACTATCAGCCGCGCATCGGCAATATCATCTTCGGGATTCCCCGCACGTGTGAAAGCTACATGCAACTGCGCTTCACCGTCATCAGGCAACGACAGGTGACTGTCCTTTGCACATCGGGCAATGCTCAAAGCTATTGCCGGTATCAGTAAACAACTTATCCATATCCTGCGACAAATCAGCAGAATGGCCATACTCATGCATAATGAATCAATTCTTTTCATGCTGCAAAAATAGACAACAAAGCGATACACTTCGCAGTATTTGCATAGTAGTTTTGGCTAAGAATTTAACCAAAACGATGTAATTATCGCAATATTCTATCAGCTCACCTCTGTTATCCCCAATTCACGGAGTAATTTCCTGATTCTTGCCACCGATTCATCATCACTTAACAGCCTGCATAACTTCTCTGCTGCCGGCTGGTCAATACGTATATTATATACTTTTTGTCCCAGCTGGCCGAGCTCCTCGGAAAACGAATAATCTAAAAATTCGCCCACCTGCATCAACCGTTTCACACTGATATCATCTTTGAGATATACGCTGTTATGCAGCGACGATTCGGCAATATTTAACAATTGTGCCAAATCCCGGTTCGACTGCTTGTTTGCCCGCATCAATTGCCGGATAACCTCTCCGAATTTAACAACTTCCTTATTTTTTATCATGTAAGTAATAGTTTTCATATCTATTGCACGGGGAAGGCCTTTTTTTTCCCTTAAATGTAAACGGTATTTATCAACAGGCGCAATACATGAAGCCGGATAATATACTAACTGTCAAGATTGATTGTTGTTGATAAGTTGGGGTGTTGTGGAATACCCGTACGAAAGTGGGTTAAAAATACCGCCGTACCGGAAAAAACAGTATCTTTGCGGGGAAATATTTATACAGTTCATTTATGGATACAAGACGGAATTTTCTCAAAAAAAGCGGCATTATTGCCGCGACTGTGCCGCTGTCGGGTATGATTGGCTGGCCATTGGCGGCGTGTGGAAGTGGCAGTGTGGCGCCTTATACGTCAAAGCGCCCCGCTCCGACGTCCCGCAAGTTCACCTCCAAAGCGGTTGAAGAGGCTATTGCGGCGACCGCAAAGCGGTTGAAAGACCCGAAATTAGCGTGGATGTTTGAAAACTGCTTCCCAAATACGCTCGACACCACCGTAGAATATTCGTGGAGCGATGGCATTCCTGACACATTTGTCATCACAGGCGACATTCCGGCCATGTGGCTGCGCGATTCTTCCGCCCAGGTGTGGCCTTATCTGTCATTGGCAGGCAAAGACGAACAGCTGCGACGTTTGCTGGCAGGGGTCATCCGCCGCCAGATACGGTGCATCCTGATTGACCCGTATGCCAACGCCTTCTATAAAGACGAGGGCAACAGCGAATGGCTCAAAGACAAAACGGATATGAAGAAGGAACTTCACGAACGCAAGTGGGAAATAGACTCGCTGTGCTATCCGGTGCGGTTAGCCTACAACTACTGGAAAACTACCGGCGATGCGTCTGTCTTCGATGACGATG
This sequence comes from Bacteroidales bacterium, assembly GCA_031272965.1. Lineage (GTDB taxonomy): Bacteria > Bacteroidota > Bacteroidia > Bacteroidales > Prolixibacteraceae > JAISSS01. The sequence goes on from JAISSS010000097.1 coordinate 27,958, forward strand.
CGATGCGGGCGGCACAGTTGATATATGACACCTTCAGGCAGCAGCAGCGCAAAGACGGGCTGGGGCCATACCGGTTCCAGCGCGTTACCGACCGGCAGTTAGATACCGTCTCAAACGATGGCTATGGCCAGCCACTCAACCCGGTAGGGCTGATAAATTCCACTTTCCGCCCCTCTGACGACGCCACAACTTACGGATTCCTTATCCCGTCGAACATGTTTGCGGTGGTCAGTCTGCGGCAGTTGGCCGAAATGAGCCGTACGCTGGGCAGCAATGCCGGATTCGCGGCCCAATGCGGGCAATTGGCCGACGAGGTCGAAAAAGCTGTGAAAGAATATGGCATCGTTGAACATAAAAAATACGGACGGGTATATGCCTACGAGGTTGACGGCTTCGGTAACGCCTCCTTCATGGACGACGCCAATGTCCCAGGCCTGCTGTCACTGCCATATCTGGGCTGCGTGAGCCTCGACGAGCCCGTCTATCAAAACACCCGAAAGCTGGTGTGCAGTACCGACAACCCCTATTTCTTTAAAGGTACTGCCGCCGAAGGCATCGGAGGCCCCCACGTGGGATACGATATGGTGTGGCCAATGAGCATCATCATGCGGGCGATGACATCCACCGACAAGACCGAAATTGACCACTGCGTCCGCACATTGCGCGACACCGACGCAAATACGGGGTTCATGCACGAGAGTTTCCATAAGGACGACCCGACCCGCTTCACCCGCAAATGGTTCGCGTGGGCTAACACCCTGTTCGGCGAGCTTATCATGAAGCTGCTCAACGACAGGCGCCTCTAACTGCCCGCGCCCGTATGAAAATCGGAATTTTAACGCAACCACTGCACAATAATTACGGCGGATTGCTGCAGGCTTATGCCATGCAGACGGTTCTGCGGAGGATGGGACACCAGCCTCTCATCATCGACCGCCAATATCCGCCGCACCGCAACCACCGCCGCACCGCACTCGAAGCGCAGGTCGCAGTGCATACACGCGCCTTTACCGCTCAAAATATCTGGCAGCGAACACCGCGCCTGTATTCCCGCGCGGCGATGATTGCCGCAATTGAGCAATTCGCGCCCGATGCTATCATCGTGGGCAGCGACCAGACATGGCGCCCCTGCTATTCGCCCGACTTAGACGCATATTTCCTCGACTTCCTCGAACAGAAAACGGGAATAAAACGCATTGCATACGCGGCATCTTTCGGCGTTGACAATTGGGAACTGACGGAGGCTCAAAGCGCCCGCTACACCCGCCTGCTAAAACTCTTCGACGCCGTCTCTGTCAGGGAAGATTCGGGCGTGAAACTGTGCAGTCAATATCTTGACTGCACGGCACAGCAAATGCCTGACCCCGTATTACTGCTCTCTCCGGACGACCTGCTCTTCTTGACAGCCCGCGCAGAAACGCCCCCGTCAAAAGGAACCATGATGACATATATCCTCGACCAGACCGAAAAAACGCAACACCTCGTCGCGGAAGTCGCCCGCCGAAATGCACTGCTGCCGTTCTCGGTTATGGCAAAAAAATATATACAGTCGCCTGATGACGCCCCTGCTGACTGCACATTTCCCCCAGTAGAGCAATGGCTGCGCGGCTTCAGCGACGCCGAGGCGGTTGTTACCGACTCGTTTCACGGATGCCTGCTGTCAATCATGTTCCACAAACCATTTATCTGCACCGGCAACGCAGGACGCGGCATGACACGCATGATGTCGCTGCTGCGAACTTTCGGACTGCAAAACCACCTGATTGCTACCACCGAACAGCTGCCCGAACAGCTGCCGAAACCTGACTGGCAAACTGTTGATGCAATCACGACCGAACAGCGCCGTCATGGCCTGACCTTCCTGTCAGAAAACCTCAATACGGCAAACCGACCTCAGTATTTCCCGAAAACATCCGGCAAACATCCGGCAGTGTCGATTATTGTGGCCGCTTATAATGCAGAGAAGTATATAATAAGATGTCTGGACAGCTTGCTGGCACAGACATTTGTTGATTTTGAACTTTTGCTCATTAATGACGGCAGTACAGACCATACGTCCGCCATTTGCAGAGAGTATGCCCGCAGAGATGCCCGCATCCGCATCATACAGCAGGAACATGGCGGCATAGGACTTGCACGACGACGCGGAATCGAAGAAGCCTGCGGAACCTATTCCATCCACGTTGACAGCGACGACTGGGTAGAACCCGACGCGCTGTGCTCCATGTATGACCAATGTGTGAACAACGGGCTCGACCTGCTGGTGGTGGATTTCGAACAGATACAGCCGGACGGAAACTGGCGCCGCGAAGGGATTCCTGACATTGTGCCCCCGGATGACCTGCTGAGCGGAATACTTAACAACTACTGCATAGGCAGCCTGTGGAACAAACTCGTCCGCCACAGCCTGTACCGAAAGTTCAATATTGTGCCCCCAAATGTCAGTTATTGTGAAGACGTGGCAGTGATGGCACAACTGCTGCCACACCGCATCAAAGTGGGATACCTGCCGTGCCTGTTTATCCATTACGACTGCACAATTGCCGATTCTCTTACCCGCAACAAAACCGCCGACACCATCAACAGGCAGTTGGATGGCCTCGCCCGTATCGAAGCCATTCTTGCGCCATACGCTGAACGCTATGCAGCGCCGCTGAACCGCTTCAGACTACAGTTCAAGATGGAAATATTCCGTAGCGGGCTGTTCTCACAGCAGGAATATGACCGGTTGCTGCCATACGAAATTGATTCCCTCCCGGCCGTCGGCTTCCAACGTTTTTTCCTGAAACTTGCCGCCGCAGGCCATCTGCATCTGTCGCACCACCTCTGGAAAGCCGCAATATGGCTGCAAAAAAAGACAAACAGAAGATAGAGGACGGCCTGAAAAAATTTTTCACACCGAATGTCGGACGTATCACAAAAATACCTATCTTTGACGCGAAATCAGAAACAGATATAGTTGATATGAAAGATAACCTTTCGATAACATTGACGGCACAAATCAGGGCTTGGGGTAATTTTTTAACGCCAAGTACGATTTCTTTTGGCCATCTCGAAAATTATCTTAACACACACACACACACACACACACACACACACACACACACACACACACACACACACACACACACACACACACACACACACACAGCCCGCGAACGTATTTTATAAAACATATAAATCAAGTTACATACGAGAAGAGAGTGAGG
>JAISSS010000142.1 GCA_031272965.1 Bacteroidales bacterium
CAACATCGTTGCAACCGGCAACGGCGCCCTTGAAAGCAACATCAATAAATGCGACACACTGCTATATACCGGCTCGGTCAGCGCACGGCTGTCGCTGACCGACCTGCTGGGGGGTAACAGCTATTCCATTGAAAACCTGACCGTTACCAACAGTGTTCTGAACATAAATCATAAAACAATACCCGACAGTATTCTGTATGGCAGCGATTATGAGGCACAAAAAACGACTGCCACAAAAGACGTTACCTCCTCAAAAAAAACTGTCCAAAGAAGAGCGGAAAATGGCCTGAAACTACAGGTGAAAAACATTACAGTCCGTAATTTGAACATATGTTATATTGATAAAAGCGACGCCACTGTCGCCAAACTGCTGAATATTAACTGTAGCGCTGCCGGAACAACAGATGACGCCACGGGCGCGTTCACAGTGAACGGCGACGCCGGAGAACTCGTGCTGGAATATGATTCCATCCGCTACATCGGCGGCGTAACGCTGAAGTTGAACAGCGCCATCGCCGCCGACTATGGCAGGGGCGAGTTCCGGCTTGAAAATACTACCCTGCATATCAATGAGTTACCGCTTGAGCTCAATGGCTTAATAGCCATGCCTGACGACAGCATCCGCTTCGACCTGACATTCCGGCAGGCAGGCAGCGACTTCACAACCCTGCTCAGCCTCATGCCATACACCCGCCACAAATATCTGTCGAACATCAGCACGACCGGTGCGGCAACTTTCGATGGCAGCATTAAAGGCCTGTATTACAACAATATACTACCTGCAATCAATGTGCGGCTGCAAACAGACAGCGCCACACTCCGGTTTGACGGCGCAGGCGGCCAAATCGAGAAAATCAGCGCCAACTGCCTCATCAGCAAGCCGGAAGGACGCACCGACCTGCTGACCATCAGCATGGACGTCGCAGCTTTCGTCCGCGAAAACGGGCTACACATGAAACTCGCCCTGAGCCATCCCACCACAGACCTGCAGTTTGACGTCGCCCTGAGCGGCAAAGCCGACTTCACCCAGTTAGCCGACGTCATCCCGATGGACAGCCTCGAAATGCGCGGCCTTTTAGAGGGGCATGTCGCCTTTAACGGGCACGTGTCAGACATCGACAGCCGCAACTATGACCGCATAACCGCTGACGGGCAGGTGCAGTTCGACGGCTTCCGCCTGCAAACGCCCCGCCTGACCCGCGCCGTAGAAATCGGCAATGGCGCCGTAACACTGACCAACACCCAGCTGCGCCTGACTAACCTGCAGGCACGAATCGGGCAAAGCGACTTCCGACTGTCCGGCGCCCTCGCCGATGTATTGCCGTATCTGCTGCGCAGGAAAACCCTCTCCGGCGACTTCACACTGCAATCAGCTTTCATAAACTTCGACGAACTGGCAGGACTGTTCCCGCAAAAAGCCCCCAAATCGCCCGCCGACAGCACAAAATCGCTGCAAATCCCCGACAACCTGAACCTGACATTCCGCTCTAATATCGCCCGCTCCAAATTAGCAAATATGGACATCACAAATATGGACGGACTGATAGCTGTGAAGAACCGGCAACTCGTCCTGCAAAAGCTCAACATGAACCTGCTCGACGGCCAGCTGATGCTCGACGGCGCCTACCACAGCAATCCCGAAAAACACCCCACTTTCGACTTCAACATCCGTGCAGCGAACTTCCAAATACCCACCGCGTTCCGCACGTTCAGCCTGCTGCGCAGGTACGCACCGGTTGCAGGCCAAAGTCATGGAAAAATGTCGGCAACAATGAACTTCCGCGGACAGTTCGACCAATACATGAACATCATCCATCCATCACTCAACGGCACTGGAAATCTGACCACATCAGGCCTGCAAGTGAATAACCCCAACCTCCTGGCTCAGCTGAAGAGCGTCATAAAACCCGAAAAACTCCAAAACCTGCGGGTGGCCGACTTCTCCGCCGACTTCCGCATGAACAACGGAGCCATAACCGTCATCCCTTTCACCACAAGCATCGTTGACCAGGAAGTTACTGTCGGCGGAGAAATAACCACCGACCAGCAATTAGCATTACAGCTCGATTTCAGGGTCAACAAAGACGACCTCAATGGCGACGCCGCCAAACTGCTGGCTATATTACCCGGCTCCTCAAACCTGCGCTACATCGACGCGGGAATACGCATATCCGGCGCCGCCACCGACCCGCAGATATCCGTTGACCTCACAAAAGCCCGTAAACAGATAGAAAACGAAATTAAAAAAGCAGGCTCGGATGGAATAAAAAATTCCATCGAAAATCTGCTGAAATTATTCAAATAAATAATGTAAATCCCCGATTATCCCGAAAAATCTATGATAGATATTAAGCAATTTCAAGATGTAGTGGTGCACTATAAGACTGTATTTTTTGATGCCTTTGGGGTATTAAAGAACCATCGCGGCGTCATTGCAGGCGTAGAAAAAACTTTCGAGTTCCTTGATGCGCACGGCATCAACTATTTTATCCTGACCAATGACGCCTCACGCAGTCCGGAGGCGCTGGCCGAGGTTTACCAGCGCTACGGCATAGAACACATCACTGCCGACCAGATAGTATCGTCAGGAATGTTGGCCCGCGACTGGCTAAGTATGAAGGTCAAAGACGGAACGCTGGCATATCTGGGCACCGAACAGTCGGCACACTACATCCAGACCGCCGGATTAGGCACAATCCCCATCAAAGACGTTGACCTGACCCGATTAGAGGACATCCGCGGCGTAGTACTGTTAGATGACGAAGGCTTCAGCTGGACACATGACATCAACAAGGTCATAAACCTGCTGCGCAAGAAAAATATGCCGGTCATCTTAGCCAACACCGACGTACACTATCCGGTAAGTAAGAACGATGTGGCCGTGGCTATCGGCGGCATCGCCAACCTGATAGAGCAGGTGTCGGGGCACCATTTTATACGCTTCGGCAAGCCCGACGCCCAGATTTTCCTGTTCGGCTACGAGAAAGCCTGCCAGCAAAAGCCGGTCGCCCGCAACGAAATACTCATGGTCGGCGACACGCTGTTCACCGACATCATCGGCGCCAACAAGTTCGGAATGGATACCGTGCTGGTGCTGTCCGGAAATACCCTGCCCGAAATGGCGCAGATACGTATCGCCACTACCGGCATAATACCCACTTATATCTGCGAAAACATACTTATTTAATACACTATTTGAGTTTTATACTAATATTTCAATTTCTATCATGTTCAAAAAAGTATTCATAGCGGCGCTGATTGTCGCATGCTATAACATATCGACAACTGCAAAGACTGTTGACGGCTATCCCGTGGCCAATTTCGCCCTGACAGTGAACGCCGCGCAAAATGGCGACATGTTCGGAGAAATACTCCATAATACCGGACGACTGGGGCCATGGCTCGCCAATCGCGGCGCAGTGCAGGTACTTGTTGAAAAGCAGGGACATTCACACCCGCTCTCCGAATTTAAACAGAAAAAAATCGACAGATTATTCCCTTTTGTGCATAATGAGTACAAAAAATCGCCGCTGCTCACTTCCGAAATTATAGCTACGGCTTTTTGCCCGCTTGCCGTCAACGATGCCCAAACCAGTGCATTGCCGGTATTGATGCTGGAAATCACCTGCATCAATCGCTCACCGAAAAGCGAAACATTCGCGCTGGTGTTAAAGCCCGATTCCGCCTTAATGGCCACCGCAACACCCACAAAAACAGCAACTTGTTCCGGCGCGGCAAGCAAAACAGCGCTGGTAGCCTGCGACACGGAAACCCGATGGGGAAACGGCGCACTCACTGCACCACTAACAGTAGCCGGAAAAAGCAGTAAAACTCTGCGCTTTGCGCTGGCATTTCACGACAGCGAGTGGGTATCGGTAAACAATTTTGCGCAAATATCGGATTTGGCGACATACGTCTATCGCACATGGTCGGCGCTGAAAGACAAAACCGCTGCATTTGCCGCCGCATTACCCGCTACCGGCGACCGCCAGCTCGACGAATACCTGCGATGGTATATGACGCCGGGCATCTCGCTCACAAGAATCACCAAAAATAACGAGGCCTTAACGATGGGCTACTGCGAGCTGAACCAGCGCGACAGCTATTGGACGTCGTGGCTGCATCTGGTGCTGTTTCGCGACCTCGAAGAAACGATGCTCAACGAGAGCGTCCAATGGCAACAGCCATCCGGCAAAATCCCCACTACCATACTGCCGCTGATTGAGCGCCACGACGACATTGACATCAACGCCTTCTTCATACTGCGGGCAGCACGGTTCTACCGCTATTATCATGATACTCCCGCGTTGAATCGCTGGATGCCCGCGCTGAAAAAAGCTATGGACTGGCTGCTCACACGCGACGCCGAACATAGCGGACTGCCAATGCAGGTATCATTCTGGGGCGACTGGAAAGACGTCAAAGGCGTAACAGAACGAAAATACTCACCCTTCTCCGGCCTGCTCTATCTGGCCGCCCTCAAAGAGATGCGCTTCCTGTGCAACGAATGTGCCGACACTGAAAGCGATACCCGCTATGCCAGCGCATACGAAAAGGGCTTCACATTCATCAATATGCCCGTAGCCGACGGCGGCCTCTGGAACGGCAACTACTACTGCCAGCGATGGAAAGACGGCTCCGTAAACGACAAACTGCTACAAGACCAGACAGCAGGCATCCTCTTTGGCGTAATCCCGCCTGACCGCGCTGAAAAAATCATCGACGCACTGAACAGCAAAAGCATGACACAATATGGCATCGCCGAAACGTTCCCCTATTACCCCGAAAGTTTCGGCTATAAACCGGCAACTTACCACAACGGGGCAGTATGGCCATGGCTGAGCTTCGTGGATTGCTGGGCACGAATACGCATCGGACGCACTGACGAGGCAATAGCATTAGTGAAGAAAGTGGCACAAGCCGACCTCGTGGCATCCGGCGACTGGTCCCCTAACGAACACATAAACAGCCTCACCGGCGAAAACCTCGGCTTCCGGCTACAGGGATGGAACGCCGGACTGTTCGGCCTCGTCTATTTCGGACTGCTGCACCCCGATGTAGCTATCGAATAAATGCGAAATCCCGAAAAAACGAGGGCTTCATTATTCGTGAAGCCCTCTGTTTTTTATAATACCCATAATTATTCGGGCGCTGTGAACCCCGCCCCCATCACCACTGCATCTTTCCGTTCCGCAGGTGTAACGTTCAGGGTAACAACCGTTCCGTCGCGCAGCTCGCCTTCGATAACCGTATTCTGCGGAGCATGCAGTTTAAACTTTACGTTCCACTCTTTTGGCCACGCCGGAAACATCGTGATAGTATCGCTCTCGCTCTGGATAAGCATATTTTGCAAAGCCCGCATTGATACCGAACCGTGGCACTGGTCAGGCACCCAGTCGTAGTTCGGTCCCCAGAACGCGGGAAAACGGCTGTCTGGGTGCTTCGTATTAAATTCGCTTTTTACCATTTCCGCCGCCTCGTCGGTCAGACCAAGCAACGCCGCCTGAATAGCATTCTGCTGCCAACCCTGCGCCGGACGATTGACACGCTCGGCAAAAGTGTTACGGGCTAACTCTATTTCAGGCTTGCCAAG
>JAISSS010000155.1 GCA_031272965.1 Bacteroidales bacterium
GGCCTCCAGTTCAGAATAGTTTGCTGAAGCGAGCAGGCAGGAGCGGCGGGCGGGCAATTTGGCAGTCGGCGGGCGGGACGCCCAAGCCGACGGCAAATTGCCGAGCCAGCCGCCGGGCAAAAACGATTTTGGATTTCAGATTAGAAAATTTAAATTATAAACTATGCAGTTTAAACTTTTTACAGTCCCCACCGGGGACGATGGCAGTGCGCTTGAGGAGCTGAACCGGTTTCTGCGCAGCGCCCGGGTTTTGGAAGTGGAGCAGCAGTTGCTCTCTGCCCGCAACGGTTCGCAGTGGCATTTCTGCGTGAAATATCTCGCTAACGCCAGCGCCGAGAGCGGGGGCACTATGCGGTCAGGCGGCCCGCGGGTTGACTATAAGGAAGTGCTTGACGAAAAGACCTTTGCGGTATTCTCCGTCCTTCGCGAGGCCCGCAAGAAGATATCCGAAGAAGAGGGCATCCCGATATATGCGGTCTTCACCAACGAGGAACTTGCCGCTATGGCCGCCTTAAGCGACATCAGTATCGCATCGCTGCGCACCGTGAAAGGCGTGGGCGAGAAAAAGGCCGAGCGTTTCGGCAAGCGGCTGCTCGAACTGTATGCGGCCACGAACAGCAAAATCGAGGAGGCCACAGTGTGATATGAAACGTTACGGCTATTTATTTGACAGCATTATTTCTCCCGACAACCTTCGGCTGGCTTTTTATAAGGCGCAGAAAGGTAAGTCGGCCAAGCCCGATGTTATGGAGTTTCGGCGGGACCTGGACCGGAATCTGCTTCGGCTGCACGACAGCCTTGCCGACGGCAGTTATCGGGTTGGCAACTACCACTATTTCAGGGTATATGACCCAAAAGAGCGGCTGATATGTGCGGCCGCCTTTGCCGAGCGGGTCATTCATCACGCCATAATGAATGTTTGTGACCCGCTGTTCGAGCGGCATCAAGTGCCGTTCAGTTATGCCTGTCGGCGCGACAAGGGCGTATTTGCGGCCCTTGAGCAGGCGCGCCGCAACCAGTGCCGGTACAGCTGGTTCCTGAAACTTGACGTCCGCAAGTATTTCGATTCTATTGACCACGCCGTTCTTTTGGGGTTACTGCGGCGGCTGTTTAAAGATGAACGCCTGCTGGCGCTGCTGTGGCACATCATCGACAGCTACCACGTCGCCCCCGGCAAAGGCAATCCCATAGGGAACCTTACCAGCCAGTATTTCGCCAATTATTATCTGTCGCCCGCCGATAAATATGCCGTCCACACGCTACAGATTCCCGCATATATCCGCTATATGGACGACATGCTTCTGTGGGCCGACAGCAAAGAGGAACTGCAGGCAAAGGGATTACAGCTTGAGAAGTATATTGATGAAAAGCTGTCGCTTGCATTGAAGCCGTTTGTAATGAACCGCACATCGCACGGGTTGCCGGCGCTGGGCTTTTTGGTCTATCCGCACCAAATCCGCCTCAACCGGCGCAGCCGCACCCGCTATGCCGCCAAGATGCGGAATTATTGGTGCCTGCTCGAAAGCGGCGATATAACCGAAAAAGAATTTTCAATAAATGCACTTGCTCTGCAGGCGTTCATCGCCCACGCCAACAGTCGGGGCTTCGCCCGCAGGGTTAATGCCTCATTTCAACAGGATTGAACGTTACGGGCTCTAACCGCGTGAATCGCGGCGGCAGTTGGAACAACAATGCGACTAACAGCCGGGTGGCGAACCGCAACAACAACACCCCCGACAATCGCAACAACAACATCGGCTTCCGCTTGGCCTCCAGCACAAAACAGCAAACATATTTTGAACAGACGTTCATATCCTTCCCTCACAAGGGCAAAAATTCTCTTCCTTCACGGTCAGTAGCACGACGCCGAAAGTCGTGAAGGATATTCAAATTCTTTTGGCACTTTTCAGAGGGAAGATGGCCGACACTCGCAATCTCCCCTGCCTGAACCATTGATTCATCTGATTTTTCGGCCACCCGCAAGGTGCGCCCCTGCCGCCATGTCATTGTGTATTTCGTACCTTATTGTTACAAGTATTTTGTATTATTCAATTTTTTTATTATTATTTAAGTCGATACGTTTAAAAATAATCTCTATTTTTGCGGCGTTATTTTTTTGGATGATTTATGTGTATGAATAAAGCTGGTTTTTTATGCGCCGGATTATTCCTCCCTTTTCTTTTATGCGTTGCCGTTTCTTGCACGTCGGAGGAGGAAAAGCGCATTGCTACCGTCTATGAGGGCTGGTATAACATGTACATCACCGGAACGAAGGGCCACAGTGTAGAGCTTGTGTATCCTGCGCGCAAGAAGGCCGTTTCCGGGTCGGGTCGCACAGTTACTGCCCCGTTCTCTTCCACCGCGGAGCATTATATTGACGAAAACGGCATCGTTACGGAACGGGTTACTTTGCCCTATTCCTGCCAGGTGCATATTTTGCACGGCGATTTGGCCAATTCGGAGGCCTATTTAGAAATCCACACGGCGAATGATTCCACGACCCATGCGATACTCTTTTCGCATAACGTCATAGTGTCGAATGGGTCGGACTGCTGGAACACCGTTGAGAACCTGTTTCATGGGGCGACGGAGAACTGTTTGGGCTGCCGCCCCTGCAAAGGGTTCACTATGGACAGCGTTGTGCATTATTTGGGCAAGGTTGGCTACCCCTGCTACATGAAATTTCGGAAGCACGAGACGGTAAAGCGCGTGGAGCTGGCCGATGCGGTCGATTGGGACTACTATTGAGGGTTATTTGTCGGGATATGCGTCGAAGGCGTCAAAGAGGGCTTTGAGTTCTGCGGCTTTCTGCGGGTGTCGGCTGATGACGTTCACGCGTTCTGCGGGGTCATGGCTGATGTTAAACAGCTCGGCGCCGCTGTCGGGTGTTTCGCGGTATTTCCATTGGCCGTCTCTGACCGCCTGCATCGCGCCGTGTACGAAATATATCGGGCGATGCGGGTAGTTATGCCGGTCGGCGCGTCCGGAGAGCAGGTCTGCAATCGACTGGCCGTCGAGTTTGCGGTCAGGCAGGGGCGTTCCCGTCCATTCGGCAATTGTCGGCAGCATGTCGAGGTTGCTGACCGGGTTAAACAGTATGCCATTTTTCAGGTGGTTTTTCCAGTATATTATGAAGGGTACCCGTCCGCCACCCTCGTAAGTATTGCCCTTGTAGCCGCGGAAGAGGCCGGCGGCGCCCACGTGCCACGGTCGGGTGATGCTGTCGGCGGCCATCCTGTCGGGGTATGCCATCCATGGGCCATTATCGCTTGAGAAGATAAATATGGTGTTATCGGCAAGGTCTTTCTTTTCGAGAGTTTTCCACAGGGTTGCCAGCGATTCGTCGAGTTGTTCGATGATGGCGCCGAGTGCGCCGCTGCGTTCCCGCTTTTCTGCCAGCGCTGTGGCCGCGGCGGCAAATCCGACCGGCAAATGGGGCATATTGTGTGCCAGATAGAGGAAGAACGGCGTGTCGGCCGACTGCTGTTCTACGAATCGGATAGCTTCCTGCGTATATAGCGGGGTGAGCAGCGTATCTGCGGGGGCCGCAATTTCGGGTGTATAGTCGCGGAAGAGGTAGAGTATGCTGTCGGTATTCACGTATGGACGGCGGTAGTCATGGCTGTACAGCAGGCCGAAATAGGAATCGAACCCGTGCGAATTGGGATGGAATGTGGTGCGGTTGTCGCCCAGATGCCATTTACCTATCATGCCGGTATTATAGCCTGCGTTCTTGAGGAGTTTGGCGATTGTGATTTCGTCGGGCGCCAGTCCGGCCTTTGCGCCGGGCCCGATTGGATGGGGCAAGTTCAGGCGTGTGGAATAGCGTCCGGTGAGCAGCGAGGCCCGCGACGGAGTGCTGGTGGGGCTGCTCACTAAATAGTTGACGGCCCGGATGCCGTTTGCGGCCATCGAATCGAGAAACGGTGTATGTATTACCGGATTCCCGTAGCAACTGAGGTCGGAGTAGCCCATATCATCGGCCAGCACGAAGATTATGTTCGGGCGGCGTGGCGCCTCTGGCGGCGCAGTGCTGCGGCACGAAACAGCGCCCGTTAGCGCTGTCGTACCAAGCAAAAGAAAATTCAAACTAATTTTCATCGATTAAAATATGAGAGTGAAAAATTCAAAACAGTTATTTATCGGGCCTTATTCGCCCCAGTTTGGGTTTTGTGTCAGCAGGTTACACAGGTCGCGTTCTTTCTGGGGTATTGGCCACAAGTAGTCGCGGTCGGGGCGGAATGTTCGGACGGCAGAGGCCACTTCGACCACTTTGCGGGTTCCGTTATCGTCATATTCGAGGCCGAGGATTTTGCCCGGCAACACGGTCTCGGCCGTGCGCCAGCGCCGGATGTCGGCTAAATGCAGCCCCTCAAACGCCAGTTCGACGGTACGCTCGCGTCGCACCACTTCCCGCAGTTGCGGCTGGGACAGCCCGCTGACCGCCTGCAACTTCACATCGTCGCGGCCATTGCGCACCAGATTTATGGCGTCATAAACCGTCGGGTCAATTTCGTTCAGCTCGATTTTAGCTTCGGCGTAAGTGAGCAGCACTTCGGCATAGCGCAGCAGGATGATATTGATGCCACAGTTGGCGCCATTGCCGAAGTCATCAGCATTGACATACTTTTTGACGGTAAAGCCAGTGGTTGTATTGCGGTATGATTTACCCACAGCGTCAGCGCCATCGCTGTTCGGCGCCGAATGGAACACGTCGCCATTGGGCAGTATGTCGCCATCGATGAATATCGAGAACCGCAGACGCGGGTCGCGGTTGTCGTAAGGGGTGGAGGGGTCGTATCCGCTGCCTGCGGTGGCAATGTCAACTCCTCCCGCAGTTTGGTAGAGGTCAATCAGCGCCTTTGTTGGCACGTAAGAGTTGTTGGCATTGTTCTGGCTGTATGGCGCCAGCAGATTGAAGACGCTGTTGGCATACGAGCCTTTGATGAACTGCCTGTCAAGGATTACTTCCGCATTGTTTTCGGCCTCATAACTGAACAGATGTTCATATTTTGGGTACAGAGAGAACTGCTGGCTGCTTATGATTTGGGTTGCGGCGTCAGCGGCGGTGCGGTAGTTTCCGGCCAGCAGTGCGGCGCGGGCTTTGAGGCCCAGTGCAGCCCACTTGGTGATGCGTCCGGTGTTGGCCGCATCGTATGTTTCGGGCAGCGAATCGGCGGCGGTCTGTAGCTGGCTGTCGAGCCATGCCCACAGCTCGGCGGCGGGGGTGCGGGTCAGTTGTCGCGCCTCGTCGAGGGTCAGCGTTCTTTCGACTTTGGGCAGGTCTCCAAACAGCGGCAGCAACCTGATATACTGGTAAGCCCGCAGCGTCCGGGCTTCCGCCTTGTAGCGCGTCTTCAACGCCGGAGTGAGGTCGGAAATTCGGTCAACATTTTCGAGAAAATAATTGGCCGATTCTATGCCCTTGTATGCCGCCGTCCATCGGCTGTAAATCACCGTGTTCAGCGCATCGTAAACCCCTTTTTCGATGTTCGCCTGCACATTAAAGGGGTCGTTGGTATGGGCGATGTCGGTGAGCGCATCATAGCTGAAAATTTCCACGCCTTCCAGGTCGCCGTATGCCGAATTGATGGCCAACAGCGCATCGTCGGGTGTCTGCCAATATACAGCTGATGAGATGCGGTCGTTAGGGATGGTATCGAGCAAGTCGCGGTCGCATGAGTACAGCCCCGCCGTTATACCTGTAATAATTATATGTAAGAAATATCTTTTCATCGCTAAATAAATTGCAAAGTTAAAAATTAAGATTGATTCCGACAGAATAAACCGAAGTTTGGGGGAAATAAACGGCTCGGCCGGATTCCACTTCGGGGTCGAGGTTCCACTCGTTGAGCTTTGAGAGCGTGAGCAGGTTTGTTGCGCCCGCATAGATGCGGAGTTTTTTAAATGCAAAGCTGTCGGGCAGGGGCACATTGTAAGCAACCTGCAGGTTCTTCAGCCGCAGATATGAGGCGTCGATAATGAGGCGGTCGGAACACGGCACGTTTTTGAGGTCGAACTTCACCGGTCGCGGGAAGCGGGCGTCCCTGTGTTCTGGGGTCCAGTAGTTGCCCTCATAAATTTTATGTGCGAAGCCTTCCTGATTGCCCATTTCGGCTAAGGCTCCGGCAAGGCGGACGTCAACATCGGCGGCGCCCTGAAACAGTGCGAGCAGTTCGAGGTTCTTCCATTTCAGGTCGAGATGCAGGCCGAAGGTATAGACGGGGAATGCGTGGCCGAGGGCGCTCATGTCTTCGGCGCCGAGGGCGCTGTTGGCATTGGTATCGATAAATTTGACGTCTCCCGGAGCGGGATTCCCCTGGTTAAAGCCGTGCCCTGAATCGCGGTATGCGTCAATCTCTTCCTGTGACTGAAACAGCCCCTCAGAGGTGAATCCCCACAGCGTATTGATGGGCAGCCCTTCGGCAATAGTGTAATACGGGTTGGTATTGTAATCGCCGTGGAAATACGGGCCTGTACCTTTGAGGTCGGTAACTTCATTATGATTTATGTTGAAATTGCCGCCTACAGAATATTCGAGGCCGAAATCGCTGCGGTTATGGTAGTTTATGCTAAATTCCCAGCCTTTGTTCTGCACCTGGCCGGCGTTCTGGGCCGGGGCGCCGAGGCCGATAATGGCGGGGATGTCGAGGCTGAGCAGGATGTCGTTGGTAACTTTTTTATACCAGTCTATTGTAAGGTCGAGGTTGCCGTCCAGCAGGGTTGTTTCAATTCCGAAGTCGGTTTGGGTGGTCGATTCCCAGCCGAGCTGTTCGTTGGCCAGTTCGTTGAGGCGGTATCCCTGCACGGCTGTTCCGCCGAAAGAGTATCCCTGTGCCACAAGCGCCGGATAATAGCTGTACAGGTCAACCGACTGATTGCCGGTAATGCCCCACGAGCCGCGCAGTTTCAGCACGTTGACCGTTGCGCGGAGCGGTTCCCAGAAGGTCTCTTCCGACAGCAGCCATCCGGCCGACAGCGACGGGAAGAATCCGTATTGCCGGTCGCCGGTAAACTTGGAGGACCCATCGTAGCGCCCGTTCACTTCGAGAAGGTATTTGCCCGCATAAGTGTAATTAATGCGCCCGAAATATGACCGCAGCGCATATTCGGCGTCATTGCCGGAGTTCGACTTTGTGGCGTCATTGGCGCCCTGCCCTATAGAGGCTACATCATTATTGTAGAACCGCTCCCGGTATGCCGCGAGCAGGTTCTTCACATTGCGGGTCTGGGAATAACCTGCCAGTATGCCGAGCTGGTGCTCCGCGAAAGCCCGCTGATAATGCAGCAGGTTGTTCCACGTATATTCCCGCTCGCTGTTGCGGGTCTCGGTGAGGCTGTTATTGGCCACCGTCTTGGTAATGCCGGTGTTCTTGTCGGTATTTGAATACTGATTTGTATAGGCCTTCCTGTATAGGGCGTTATACACCACTCCGAACTGGCTGGTAAATGTCAGCCCGTCAATGATTTGGTATTCGGCTTTCAGGTTTCCGGTAACATAGTCGTTTTTTGAGCGCGTGATGCCGCCCTTCTCTATGAACATCAGGGGGTTGTTGCCCTGCGTACTCAGGCCGTATGTTCCGTCGGCATATTTGGGTACTGCCCACAGCGAGCCGTGAAAGAAGTGGTTTAGCGGCTGGTCGGCGTTAACGGTGGGATAATAATAGTTGTTATTCCGGTAGTCGAGCGACGAGCTGGCACGGAGTTTCGGCGATATTTTGAAGTCGTTAGACAGCCGTATATCGGCTAATTTACTGCCGTTATTGTCAATCACGCCCTGCTGTTTGAAGTAGCGGACACTCAGGCGCGACAGCAGCGTTTCGTTGCCGCCGGCTATTGCCACCGCGGTGTTGAACTGCGGGCGCGTATGCAGCAGCGTCTGGAACCACGTGTTTGGCAGCGGGTATTTTTCGCGGTCAGTAGCGTTGATGTATTCCTGTATTCCGGCGTCCGTGAACTTGTCGGGCAGGGGTTTTGCGGCCGTTCCATAGCCTGCATTGATATAAGCGGCCTGCTGTTCGTGGAGGTATCCGGCCAGGCTCATCGGTTCCGGTCGGTTGTTGGCGCGTTGCCAGCCCGCATAGCTGTTGATGTCAACCCGTATGGAGCCAGCCGTTGCCCGCTTGGTGGTTACAAGGATAACGCCGTTTGTGCCGCGTGAGCCGTAGATTGCCGTTGAGGAGGCGTCTTTCAGTACCGATACGGATTCGATGTCGTCGGGATTGATGTTTTTCCATTCCTGCTCAATGCCGTCCACTATAATAAGGGCGTTGTTTTTTGACAGGTCATAGCCACTGGTTCCGGCTTTCATGTCCGTATTAAACGAGGTGATGCCCCGCACACGGATGGCGGTGTTTGTTTGGCCGGGCGAGCCGCCGTTATCGAGCACTGTCACTCCGGCGAGGCGTCCCTGCAATGCCTGCTGCAGGTCTGAGACGGGCAGTTCGCCGAGCGCGGTGCCCTGAATCTGCGACACCGAATTGGTCAGACTGACCCGTTTCACGGCGCCATAGCCTACTACTACCACTTCATCGAACACTTTGGCGTCGGTCTGTAGCTGAATATTGAGTGTTTGCTGCCCACTAACCGCTTTCTCCTGCGGCAGGTAGCCGATAAACGAAAAGACCAGCACCGCGCTGCCGGCCGTCGTCCTGATGGAATAAGCCCCGTCCTGAGCACTGACCACGCCGATATTTGTGCCTTTCACAACGACGTTCACTCCCGGCAACGGTACGCCATCGTCGCCCGTAATCACGCCTGATACCGCCGTCTGCGCTATCAGCGGCAAGACGCCGATTATTTGAATAAATAATAAAAAAATACTCTTCCTCATAAATTTATAGCTCTAAATATAAAACAATAAAACTTATTAAACTCTAATTTGCAATGCAAAAATACAGGCAATAACAACGCCTGACAATACCGTTGTTGTGGTATTTTCTAAATAGAACAAATTATACGCGCAAATAGATGTTGTTAATTATTAAATAGTATTAATAATAAATTCAGACTTGGCAGGGAGCGATACAAAAGAGTCTGTTTAATTAAGGAATGGATGGTTGCTGACCGAAAAAAGCCGGTGTGTAACGCCGGAAGTTGTTTTTGGCACGATATTTGCGGACAATCATCCCATTCATATAAATCTTCTCACACACAAAAACGCTTTCCAAAGAATGTTCTCTTTTTGGAAAAAATTTCTCAATTATTTAACAAATCATAATATGTTGATATTCAGGGGGTTATATCGTGAGTTTAAAAAGCGCAAAAAAAATTTTCGGAGAAAGATTGCGCTGCGCAAAAAGATTGCGCACCCCGATACGCATCTTTGCAGCGCAAATACAAAGAATGAGTGTCGTATGAAAGTTAATGTAACAGTAAAAGGATATACGCAGGTGTCGCCCGCGGAAATAGCAATAGCTTACCGGCAATCACCCGAATGGCAGCTGTATGAGGTTGTTATGACCTCCGCGCTGATGGGCAATCTTTACGAGTGTGCGCCAGAAAGGGCGGTCGCCATCCGCACGTTAGTGTCGTTATGTGACCCCGTGTTTGTCGCCAAGCTGGCGGTTTATGTCCGTCAGAACCTCAATTTGCGGACTGTTCCGCTGATACTCACAGTGGAGCTGGCGCGTATTCATCAGGGGGATACTCTTGTGCAGCGCGCCGTTAATCAGGTGGTTGTTCGCGCTGACGAAATCACCGAGCTGCTCACCTGCTACCAGTATGCCAACCAGCGCATGGGGAGCAAGAAGCTCAACCGGCTGTCGAAACAGATTCAAATAGGCCTGCAAAACGCTTTCAACCGCTTCGACGAGTTCCAATTTTCGCGGTGCAATAATGCCGCCGAAATAAAGCTGCGTGATGCGCTCTTTCTGGTGCATCCGAAGGCCAAAGACGCCTCACAGCAACAAATACTGAACAAAATTGTTACCGATGAGCTGGCCACTCCCGACTATTGGGAGAGCGAGCTGACTTCGCTGACACAGGCCAACTATTCCTCGGAAATTGAGCGTACAGAGGCCTTCCGCAACACGTGGCAGGGCCTTATTGACAATCGCAAGGTGGGTTATATTGCCCTTCTGAGGAACCTCCGGAACCTCCTCAAATCGAGTGTGTCGGAAATTCATGTCGAAAAAGTATGCGAATTTCTGACCGCCCCCGAAGCCATCGTGCGCCACAAGCAGACGCCGTTCCGCTATCTGGCGGCATGGCGTGAGGTGTCGCGCTTTACCACGCCGGAAGCGGCGATGCTGAAAGTCGCCTTGGAGAAAGCGGTACTGATTGCGGCCGCCAACATCTCCGGCTTCGACGAATCGAGCCGTGTATTGGTGGCCTGCGACATTTCCGGCTCAATGCAGAAACCGGTAACCCCCAAGAGCGCGGTAAACCTCTTCGATATAGGGCTGCTTACCGGCATGATGCTCCGCCCTGTTTGCAAGAACGTCATCACCGGCGTGTTCGGCAGCGAATGGAAAACGGTCAACTTCCCCACCACTAACGCACTGCTCCATCTGGATTCGTATTACCGGCACGAAGGCGAGGTAGGATATGCCACCAACAGCCATCTGGCAATCCGGCACCTGACTGACAGGGAAATAAGCGTGGACAAAATCATGATTTTTTCAGACGGCCATTTATGGGACCAGGCCGGACAGCGGTCCGACTTGGCCATGACATGGATGAAATATAAGCAATTATATCCAAAATCTAAGTTGTACCTTTTCGATTTGGCCGCACACGGACGTGTAACGGTCGAACCTTATCACAGAGAAGATGTTACTGTAATATCCGGTTGGGCGGACAGGATTTTTGACGTCCTGGCTGCCATAGACAACGGCGGCGATGCCCTGCTGGACATTAAATCTTTGAGAATTTGATAGTTAGTAATAGGTGAGAAGCGGGTGCCGTAGTAGAGAAATGTTTTGTGAACCTCATTTTCTGTTCTCTCTACTTTTTTGCCTTGCTTCTTTTTTAGAAAGGAGAAATTGTAAACATAATTTAAGACAACGATATTTAAAGGGAGCAAGCTCTTTTGGGAAAGGTTAATACCAAATCATCCAAAGGAACGAATAACGCAGCGGAATAGAGATTCCGTCTTTTATGACTTTTTTCAACTGTAGTCTTGCTTCTTTTTTTTAACGAAATAATTTTTAACGAAATAAATATATCATGAAATATTCAGACCTCAGAAACAAAACCGCTATCGGTGCAGCCGACAAGCACGGATTACCCGAACCGCTATATCTGTATTCGCCTGATAAGGAACTTCAGGAAAAGATAGAGCAACTGCTCAGCGAGATGAGCGAGCAGGAGCGGCGGCAATTGTGGTGGGTTGGCGGTCGAAATCTACAGTTCAAGAAAGTGCCCTGCCCTGCCCCTGACGAGAACTGATACCTGCGCGACCGCTCTGTTTGCGCCATCCAATAACAGCATTTCCGGAAATTCTTTTTTAGAATCCGAAGTCATTGACCTCTATTTCTTTGGTTTCTTCTTCTTCGGGTTTTTGGACAGGCTGATGTACTGAATTGGCCACAACATTGATGGCTTTAACGGGCGTTACGGGGCAGATAGATTCGCATCCGCCGCATCCCACACACAGTTCGGCATACACTTTTGGCAGGCGGAGGGTGTCTTTGTAGGTCTCCATACGGACGGCCTGCGTGGGGCAATGTTCCGAGCAGGCGCCACAGTCGGTGCCCTCGGTAATGACAACACACAGTTCGCGTTCAAATCGGGCGATGCCGATTTGGGTGGTCTGTTTTTGCTCGATGCTGATTTTCTCTATGGCTCCGTTGGGGCATATTTCCGAACATTTGTTACATTCATAATTACAGAAAGCCGTTTCAAAGAACACTAAATGCGGTTTGAAGAGATAGTTGACCCCGAACTGTAATCCGGCCGGTTTGAGGATTTGCTGCGGGCAATGCGTAACACACAGCTGGCATCCGGTACAGTGTGCGGTGAAATGCTTCAATGCCATCGAACCGGGCGGAGTGATGGGTGTCAGTTTTGAGGAATGTGGTTCGGCCGGAGCGGGTAATATGCGTCCGGCGGCCGGAAGTGTGGCTGTAGCGGCAATACTTGCGGCGACGAATGTGCGGCGACTGAGGCGGGCGGGCAGCACCGTGGCGGCAACATATCCGTCGGCCGCGTTAATTGTGGCGGCTTCTTCAGCAGAGGCTGCCGCCCGCCGCAATAACGTGTTGCGATAGCCAAGCGCACTTTCTTTGCAGCTGTCAAGGCAATTAAAGCACACCACACAACGGCTGGCGTCAATGTGCGCGGTTTTAAAGTCAATACATTCAGACTTGCACCGCCGCGTACACCGCCCGCAATGCGTACACTTGCTTTCGTCAATGGCTATGCGGAACAGCGCCCGCCGCGAAAGCAGGCCGAGCAGTGAGCCGACAGGACAAATGGTATTACAGAAGAGCCGTCCGCGAAGCGCCGCAGTGACGCCCACCCCCAAAAACACCACCCCCGCAAAGATGACTGACCATATTGTTATGGTATGCAGCGTAATATGGTAGAACGGCATCTTGAACAAAAGTTCTAAAAAATTATTAATCCCCACCGCTATCGGACGGAACAGATTAACCGCCATCCTTTCGAAATTACTGTAGGGGTCAAGAACGGTTACTGCCACATTGCTTTGCCGATGTGCAATGAGCGACAGCAGGAACACGCCCAGTAGCGTCCAGCGTAGCCAGCTAATCGGTTCGACATAGCGGAAGCGGCGTTTTTTCCCGCTATTGGGGCGTCCACGACGGGCGAGCCGGTTGATGATGTCCTGAAAGACGCCCAGCGGACACAGCACGGAGCAGTAGAGCCGCCCGAACATCAATGTAAGCAGTGCCAATAGCAGAATGATAAACAGGCTGTGCGCCACCAATGCCGGAACTGCCTGTACACGCATCAGCCATGACAAGCTACGCGGCAGCCAGTCGAGGAAATCGATGCTGAACAGCGCCAGCGGCACAAACAGTACAACAGCCAGAACAACTCGTAAAGCCTTCATGTTCAGACCAGTATGTTATAATTTGATTCGCTGTATGTTCAGATTATCAATTTGTGAAGTGCCCAGGTTCAGCTTTTCACCGTGTGCGATGCATCCTACCTGCTCAATGCTCATGGCCTCTACCTGATTGAACATCTTAATGGCGGCGGTGTCGGCAGCGACGATGTCGCGGGAAACGATGAGCGATTTCAGCACGGTTGCGTCGTTTATGGAGCGTCCCTGTGGCCCGTTCTTACGCAGTATGCGGTAGGCATCTACGATGTTCAGCGCCGGTTTTTTCGACCACGTACAGATGTCGGCGATGGTCTGTTGCAGGTCGTTGGAATGGAAGAACTGCCTGTCCCATACGATACCCATGAAGTTCTTCATGGCGATTGACATCTTTGCGCCGCCATGATTTTTCAGGATAGGGACATTAAACCAGACGTCGGCGTCCAGAATGGCCTTGTGTATTTTTGCCGTTTTAAGTTTTATGCCGTTGGGTAGCGGCACTTCCGTATAATAAGATTCGTCGTTGGCCGGCAGCACTTCGGCGCCGACAGCCTTGGCGGCGGCTTCGATGCCGCTACTGAGGTAGCACTTTTGCCAGTTATCACATGTGTGGTCAAATACTGACACCTTTGAGGCGCCTGCCTTATAGCAGGCCTCGACGAGTGCTCCGACGAGTTCGGGATTGGTGTTGGCGGCAAGTTCAGGCTTCTTGTCCCACCCGATGTTGGGCTTGATGACCACTGATTGGCCTTTTTTGACGTATGCTTCCACCCCGCCCAGCGCCTCAAGGGCTTTGGCAAGCATCTGCGCAGGCTCGCCACCCATAACAGCCACCATGTCGGGCGTGGCGCCCATGACCATCTTACTGCCGCCTGCCGCCGCAAACAATTGCTCAAAACTCAATGCGCTGACCGCACCGGCTGTTACTGTCTTTTTTATAAAATCTCGACGTTCCATTTATCCTGTTGTTTAAATTGATGCTGCAAAAATAATCATTTATTATCGAACTCCGCACAAAGCAATACAGAACATGCCGGAAAATTCTCATTCTTAACAATATTTAGGAATATGCGTAATTCTGATACGATGTATATACATGATAAATTTTCCGTATCTTTGTACCGTAAAATCAGTTGGAAGATGGAACAGGACACGAGCAAATTGAGCGCTATACCGGCGGGGGCGGTTTACATCAACCCGCGTACCGACTTCGGATTCAAGAAGATATTCAGCGACAGGATATTGCTGATTAGCTTCCTTAACGAGGTGTTGCCGAATGTGAACATCATCGACATCCACTACGAGCCGACTGAATCTGTGGACGATTTCTGCGACAGCCGCAAAGCGACCTTTGACCTGCTGTGCAAGACCGCTGACGGCAGTTATGTACTTGTGGAGATGCAGAACGCGGCGCAGCACTATTTCGCCGACCGTGCACTGTTTTACGGCGCCCGCATGGTAAGTCGGCAGGCTCAGCGCGGCCGGTGGAACTATCATCTGCAAGCCGTTCATGTGGTATCCATACTGAACTTCATGCTGAATGAAGGTACCGGCGAGGTCATCGAAAGAGTGTCGCTTATGAACGAGCGAACAAAGGAAAGGTTCTCCGACAAGCTGACTTTTACCTACATACAGCTGCCGAACTTCCGGAAAGACGTCAACGAATTGACTAACAACTTTGACATGTGGCTGTATTCGTTGAAATACTTGGAAAAGTTGACCGCCCGTCCGCCGGAAGTTCAGGGGCGAATATTTGAACATCTGTTTGAATCAGCACAAATAAAAAGATTAACCGTAGAAGAAATGGAAACATACAACAAAAGCATCTTGGAATATGATGACGTAAAAGACGCCGTCGATTATGCAACCGAACGCGGTATTGAACGCGGTATTGAACGCGGCATTGAACGCGGTATTGAACAAGGCCGGATAATGACCGTTATCAATGGAGCACAAAATGGCGTATCCATTGCCACTTTAAGCCTGATAACCCTGTTCTCTGAACAGAAAATACGCGACATCCTGAAGCAGAACGGGCTGTTATGACCGGAAGGGGCGCTCTTGCACCCGTCATTGCGGTCTTGACCCGCAATTCCCCTGCTCAATGCTTC
>JAISSS010000046.1 GCA_031272965.1 Bacteroidales bacterium
CTGTTCTCTGAACAGAAAATACGCGACATCCTGAAGCAGAACGGGCTGTTATGACCGGAAGGGGCGCTCTTGCACCCGTCATTGCGGTCTTGACCCGCAATTCCCCTGCTCAATGCTTCTGTGCAGCTGATTGAAAAATCTTCATCCAATGTTTGAATCAGCACAAATAAAAAGATTAATCGCAGAAGAAATGGAAACATACGACAAAAGCATCTCATAAAATGACGCCGCTGCCGATTAGTTCGTCATCGTCATACCATGCGGCAAACTGACCTGGGGCGATTCCCCGTTGCAGCTCGTCGAAGAGTATATACAGTCCCTCTGCTCGGCGGTATAGCGTAGCCCATTGCAGGGGTTGCCGGTAACGTACCCGCAGGCGGTAGCGGCGTTGTTCGCCTGTTGCCATTGTCATGTCGGGGCGAAGCCAATGGATTTCAGACGCTTTGATGAACAGTCCCGGACGATACAGTCCCGGATGTGACTGTCCCTCGCCTACATAGATGATGTTTCGCCGTATGTCGGTTGCTATTATGAACAATGGTTCTTTATGACCGCCAATGTTCAACCCTTTCCGCTGCCCTATAGTGTAGAACTGTGCTCCCTGATGCTTCCCGATAACCGTTCCGTTCCATGGTTTGTAGGGATACGGAGAACAGACCTTGTAAAACAGCTGTTCGGTGATTTCGGGCAGGCGTTTTTTCCCCGCAAAAGCCGCAGAAATCTCAATCACATCACCTGTTTTGGCTTTCAATCGCTGTTGCAGGAATACGGGCAGGTCAACTTTGCCCACGAAGCAGATGCCCTGTGAGTCCTTCCGTGTGGCGGCGGGCAGTTGCTGTTCGGCGGCTATGCGGCGCACGTCGGGCTTTTGCAGGGCTCCGATTGGGAACAGTGCGCGGCTGAGCTGTTTCTGGTTGAGCTGGCACAGAAAATAGCTCTGGTCTTTGTTGGCGTCGCTGCCAGCCAGCAGGCGGTAGTATGTCTGCCCCCCGACAATAGTTTCTGCCTTGCGGCAATAGTGGCCGGTAGCCACAAAATCCGCATCATATTTCAGACATTCGTCTATAAAAATATCGAACTTGATTTCGCGATTACAGAGCACATCGGGATTGGGAGTTCGTCCCTGCTCATATTCAAAAAACATGTAGTCAACTACCCGCTTGCGATATTGCTCGCTGAGGTCAACAATATGAAAAGGAATGTTCAGTTTTTTTGCCGACATTTCGGCAATCAGAGCATCGTCTTCCCATGTACACTGGCCGGTGAGAGTGCCGGTTCTGTCGTGCCAGTTAATCATAAACAGAGCAATGAGGTCATGCCCCTGCTGTTTGAGCAGGTATGCCGCCACGCTGGAATCGACGCCTCCCGATAATCCAATTACTGTTCTCATGTTACGGGGATGCGGTGTTTTCAGATGCCTCTGTTTTTGAGCATTGGTGTAATGTCGGGCTGGCGACCGCGGAATTTGACGAATAGCGTTTCGAGGTCGGCCGTATTTCCGCGCGAGAGCACCATGTCCCGGAAGCGCTGGCCGTTGTCGCGTGTCAGGCCGCCATTTTCCTCGAACCATGCGTAGGCGTCGTTGTCGAGCATCTCCGCCCACAGATAGGCATAGTATCCGGCCGCGTAGCCGTGTCCCCAGATATGCAGGAAGTAGCTGGAGCGGTATCTGGGGGGAACAGTTTTTATGTTGAGGCCGGTTCTGTCGAGCGCCAGCTGTTCAAACATTACGGCGTCAGCGATGGCCGTATCGGCGGGCAGGGTGTGCCATTCCATGTCAAGAGTTGCAGCGGCCAGCAGTTCGGTAAGCATGTATCCCTGATTAAAGGTAGTCGTTTTCTTGAGCTTTTGGGCCAGTTCGTCCGGCATCTGCGCCTCTGTCTGATAATGGACGGCATAGTTGCTGAACACCTCGGGATAGAGCGCCCAATGTTCGTTGAACTGGGAGGGCAGCTCCACGAAGTCGCGGGCCACGTTAGTGCCGGAGAGGGACGGGTATTTCTGGGCGGCGAAGAATCCGTGCAGGGCATGTCCGAACTCGTGGAACATGGTTGTTACATCGTCATAGCTGAGCAGCGCCGGTTGTCCTGCGGCGGGCTTGACGAAGTTGCACACATTATATATGACGGGCTTGTTGCCGAGCAGATAAGACTGTTCGGTGAGGTTGCCCATCCATGCGCCCCCCGATTTATTATCGCGTTTAAAGGGGTCGAAATAGAACAGCCCTATTGGGGTTTTGTCAGCTTCGAACAGCTCGAACACGCGCACGTCTTCCTGATATACAGGTATGTCATGGCGCTCCTGAAAGGTTATGCCATACAGTCGGGTTGCGGCAAAGAACACGCCTTTTTCCAATACGGTGTTCAGGGCGAAGTATGGTTTAATGCTGTTCTCGTCCAATGCAAATTCGGCCTGGCGCACCTGTTCGGCGTAGAAGTTCCAATCCCAGGCTTCGAGTTGGAAGTTGTTGCCGCTGCTGTTGATTTGTTGCTGTATTTTTTCGGCTTCGCGGGTGGCTTTTTGCAGGGCGCCGGGCATGAGGCGGGTTAGCAGACCGCGTGCTGCTTCCGGAGTTTTGGCCATCTGGTCGGCCAACTGCCATTCGGCGAAGTTCTTGAAGCCCATAATTTGAGCCTGGCGGGCGCGGATTTGGGCGATACGGGCGATGATTTTGCGGGTGTCATTATTGTCATTCTGCTCGGTGCGGGTCCATGCGCGGCGGAACAGCTGTTCGCGGGTGGTGCGGGAGGCCAGATTCCGACACAGTGGCTGTTGGGTGGTGTTCTGTACCGGAATCAGGTATTGGCCGTCTTTGCCGCTGTTTTTAGCGTTCTGGGCAAGAGTTTTGAGTTCCGCCTCGGAGAGGCCGCGCAGCAGGGTTGTGTCATCAGTAATGAAGGCAGCGTTTTTTGCGGCCGCCAGCAGTCTGTTTTCAAAGCGGGTGGTCAGGGTGGCTTCCTCTTCGCTGAGCGCCTTATATTCAGGTTTGTCCGATTCGGGAATATTTGCGCCCTGCAATACGAAATTGTCGTAATAAAATTCCACGAGGCGCAGCGATTCGGGGGCCAAATCGAGGTCGGCGCGGTGGTCATAGATGGCCTTGATACGCTCAAACAGCTTGCCGTTCAGGAACAGTGCATTTTCCAGAGCGGCCAATTTAGGGGACAGTTCTTCTTTGATGTTCTGGATTTCATCGGAAGTGTTAGCGCCGGAGAGCAGTTCAAACACGCCGCATGCGCGGTTGAGCAGTTGGCCTGATTTTTCCAGCTCTATGAGGGTATTAGCGAATGTTGGTGTGCCGGAATCGTTAGCGATGCGCTCAATTTCGGCAAGTTTTTCGGCTATGCCGGCTTCTATGGCCGGTTTGAAATGCTCCACTTTGATAGCGGTGAAGTCTGGGGCGCCGTATGGCAATGTGCTTGGCTGTGTCAGCGGGTTGTTGTCCGTCGCATTTTTTTTGTTTGTTTGGCAGGCGCCGATAACAGATAATACAATAACAGGCATAATTTTTATTTTCATTTTTTTTCACATTTACGGTTTACAATTTTTTCACATTTTCAAAAAGTTCACTTCATTTTGGGAGAGGAATCTCCAATGGCCTCTTGGCAGGTTCTTTTTTGTAAGTCCGCCGAGGCATACTCTGTCGAGTCGGGTTACGCGGTAGCCGAGGTGTTCAAAGATTCGGCGGATAATGCGGTTTCGGCCTGAATGGATTTCGATACCCACCTGTGTTGGGTCGCACTCATCGGGGAAGTTTATTTTATCGGCGGCAATCAGGCCGTCGTCGAGGGTTATGCCGTTCCGGATGCGTTGCAGGTCGTCGGGGGCGAGGGGGCGGTTTAGGTGGACGTGATATACCTTGCGTTGGCGGTGTGCAGGGTGCATGAGTTTTTTCGCCAAATCGCCGTCGTTGGTAAACAGCAGCAGGCCGGTGGTGTCGCGGTCTAATCGTCCCACCGGATAAATTCTTTCGGTGCAGGCACTGGCTACCAGTTCCATGACCGTATGGGTGGCATGCGGGTCGTCGGTAGTGGTAACGAATCCGCGCGGCTTGTTGAGCAGCAGGTACCGTTTTTTCTCCATCGACAGCGGTATGCCGTTGCGGGTGATGCGGTCTGTGGGGCGCACTTTTGTGCCCAGTTCGGTAATGACTTGCCCGTTGACGGCTATTTCGCCGTTAGCAATAAGTTTGTCGGCATCACGGCGTGAACATACGCCCGAATTGGCGACATATCTGTTCAGTCGTAAACTCTCTTCTGATTTACCGGTTTTCAGTTTGATTATCTTCATCTTCGCTGGCTTTTTCTTTGTTGACAGTTGCGTCGTTTTTTTCTTTCGCGTAGTTTCTGAACTCGTAGATAATAGCTGCCCTGACATCGTATTCATTAGACTTGCCACTAAGTATCTGCTTGGCGTTCAGGTATATCATGAATTCGTCGGCCTGTTCTTCGTTAAGTCCGGTGAGTTCCATGACGAATTTTTTATTGTATATTTTGGAGAGTTCTTCCCAGTCCTTCTGTTCGGCTTGTGCGCGCAGTACCTCTCGTTTTTCTTTTTCGCGTTTGCTGCGATATTCCACGAAGGATGCGGGATTGGTGAATGCGCGGTACCATTTAGGCTTCTTGCCGTAGAACACTTCGGAGCGGAATCTGGGGTCGATGTGGCTCATCTCTTCGCCGAAGCCCAGGTCAAGGTCAACGGATTTCCGTTTCCCTGTAATTTCGACCTCCTGCAAGTTGACGCGCACCGGTCGCAGGGTTATTACGAAGATGCTGTCCTTATGCTGGTTATAGGGGATACTGACCCGTGTCTTTGCATATCCGAGCGCCGAGACGGTGATGCTGTCCACGTTCAGCATTTCGAGGCTGAAATATCCCTCCGCGCTTGAGGTCGTCCCCCCATGTGTCCGCAGATTAATGATGTGTGCGTATGGCACGGGCTGACCATCATCGCGGCTAATAACAACGCCTCTGAGACGAATCAGGATGGGGTCTATCAGCTCGTCATCGTCAGCTTCCTGTGCGTGGATGGCCCCACTCAGACCGAGGCACAAAAATACAGTGATATATCTAAACCATTTACTCACGGCTTCAAAATTAATGTTTTTATCAATACCGAATAGCTTAAATAATGTTAATATTGCATTTTTATCTATCTTTGTAATGTCATTTTACCCTATCTTTGTACCCGAAAAAAACCATATTTCATGATTACATTTTTCCGTACGCAGTTGAGTACTGTGATTGCTGTAGAATCGGTGAGTTCATTGCCGGATGCCGCCTTGGTCAAGCTGGCGTGGCTGTTCGGTGATGCTTTGGTTGTGCGCCGCAAATCGCTCGACGGGCAATATATCGGCCCGCGAAAGGAGATGATTACGCCCTGGAGCACCAATGCGGTAGAAATCACCCAGAACATGGCTATTTCCGGCATCGTCAGGATAGAAGAGTTTATCGCTGCTGACGACAGTACGGGGTACGACCCCATGTTGCAAGCCCGCTATAACGGTTTGACACAGAGGGTATTTTATGTGAAAAAAGTTCCCGACCCCATCGTGGAAATTGACGATATCGCTGCCTACAACGCCCGCGAAGGACTGGCGTTAAGCGCCGAAGAAATCAGCTATCTTAACAATATCGCCAAAAAAATGAAGCGTCAACTCACCGACAGCGAAGTGTTCGGATTCTCGCAGGTCAATTCGGAACACTGTCGTCATAAAATCTTCAACGGAACTTTCATAATTGATGGTGTAGAGCAGCAACAATCTCTGTTTCAGCTCATTAAGAAGACTACGGAAAAGAATCCCAATAAAGTAATATCGGCCTATCGTGACAACTGTTCATTTGTGGCCGGGCCGGTGGTAGAGCAGTTTGCTCCGGCCTCGCAGGACAAGCCCGATTATTTTGAAATTACCGACATAGAGACGGCGTTGACGCTGAAAGCCGAGACGCATAATTTCCCCACCACTGTGGAACCCTTTAATGGGGCGGCGACCGGCACAGGCGGCGAGATTCGCGACCGCATGGCTGGCGGAAAGGGCAGCATTCCGCTGGCCGGAACCGCCGTCTATATGACCGCATATCCGCGTACAGACCCCTCTCATGCGTGGGAACATGCCACCCATCACCGGCCATGGCTGTATCATGCCCCCGATGCTATCCTCATCAAAGCCTCTAACGGCGCCAGCGATTTCGGCAACAAGTTTGGACAGCCCATAATTGCGGGCTCGGTATTGACATTTGAGCATTTTGAGAAGAACAGGAAATATGGTTATGACAAGGTCGTCATGATGGCCGGTGGTGTGGGCTTTGCCCGTCGCTCCGACAGCTTGAAAGGCGCCCCCAAGGCGGGCGACGAGATAGTGCTGCTGGGCGGCGACAACTACCGCATCGGGATGGGCGGTGGCGCCGTATCGTCCGTAGCTACCGGCGAATACAGGAACGCCATAGAACTCAACGCCGTACAGCGGGCCAACCCCGAAATGCAGAAACGCGCCTGCAATGCAATCCGCGCATTAGCCGAGAGCGCTGCCAATCCCATCATCTCAATCCATGACCACGGCGCCGGAGGACACCTCAACTGCCTCTCCGAATTAGTGGAAGATACCGGCGGAACTATCGATACGGCCAAATTGCCGGTTGGCGACCCCACCCTGTCGCAGAAAGAGATTATCGGCAACGAATCGCAGGAACGCATGGGATTAGTGATGAACCCCGCTGACGTGCCGCTGCTGCAACGCATCGCTGCCCGCGAGCGCAGCCCCATGTATGTCATCGGCAAAGCCACCGGCGACCAGCAATTTACCTTCGAAAATTCCGACACCGGCGAGAAGCCTATCGACTGGCCGCTGTCATACATGTTCGGGAAGCCCCCGAAGACCGTACTGACCGACACCTCCACGAGCGCCACTTTCGCCGAGCTGCAATATAGTCCCGACCTGCTCTATCGCTACATCGAGCTGACGCTACAACTCGAATCGGTGGCCTGCAAAGACTGGCTTACCAACAAGGTTGACCGCTCTGTAACCGGTCGCATCGCCAAGCAGCAGACCGCAGGCGCTCTTCAATTGCCGCTGAACAACGTCGGTGTGGTAGCCCTTGACTATCAGGGGATAAAAGGGATAGCTACTGCTATCGGCCATGCGCCGGTGGCCGCCCTCATAGACCCCGCCAAAGGCTCCCTGCTGGCTATCGCCGAGGCGCTCACCAACATAATTTGGGCGCCGATGCCCGACCAGCTCCGCAGCGTCTCGCTGAGCGCCAACTGGATGTGGCCGGCGAAAAACCCCGGCGAGAACGCCCGCATTTACCGCGCCGTAGAAGCCGCCTCCGACTTCGCAATTGCCTTAGGCATTAACATTCCCACCGGCAAAGATTCCATGTCGATGACCCAAAAATATACTTCCGAGACGGTCTATGCCCCCGGAACGGTGATTATCTCGGCTTCCGCCGAAGTTACAGACATCTGCAAGACGGTGGAACCGGTAGCGCAGCCGGATGCCTCTCTGTCGCTCTACTATATCGACATGTCCTCGTCGAGTTTCGAGCTCGGCGGCAGCGCACTGTCGCAAATACTCAACCGCGTAGGCACGGCGGCGCCCACAGTGGCGGACCCCGAATATTTCGTTCGCATATTCAATGCCATCCAGCAACTCATCGCGGCGGGACAAATAGCTTCCGGCCACGACGTCAGCTCGGGGGGGCTGATAACCACGCTCTTGGAGATGTGCTTTGCCAACAATGACGTCTCGATGACCCTCGACCTCAGCGGGCTGCAGGAACCTGACCTTATACGGCTGCTGTTCAGCGAAAAACCCGCCCTCGTTATACAGGGCGACGCCAAAATCATAGAGCCTGCCCTCGCCGCACAGAACATACGCTTTGTAAATATCGGACATGCTCACACCCGCACCTCGCGCTATGGCCGCGAGCTGCATTTTGACCATAACGGCGTACCATACGCCTTGGATGTGAATGGCTTGCGCGACCTGTGGTTTAAGACTTCCTATCTGCTTGACTGCAAGCAGTCGGGGTCCACCTGTGCGAAGCAGCGGTTTACCAACTACAAAAAAAATGAACTTACGTTCAATTTTATGCAATTTTCCGGCATCGCGGCCGAGCTGGGCATCGACATGCACCGCCGTACCCGTACAGGCATACGGGCCGCAATTATCCGCGAAAAGGGCGTCAACGGCGACCGCGAGATGGCCTATATGCTCTATTTGGCCGGCTTCGACGTGAAAGACGTCCACATGACCGACCTGGTGTCCGGCCGCGAGACGCTCGACGAGGTCAACATGCTCGTCTATGTTGGCGGCTTCTCCAACTCTGACGTGCTCGGCTCGGCTAAGGGCTGGGCAGGCGCCTTCCGCTACAACGAAAAGGCAAAACAGGCGCTCGACCGCTTCTATCGCCGCAGCGACACCCTCAGTCTCGGCGTGTGTAACGGTTGCCAGCTGATGATAGAGCTGGGATTAGTCAGCATGGAGCAGGAACTCAAACCCCGTATGCAGCACAACCGTTCCGGCAAGTTCGAGTCGGCCTTCGTCAACGTTGACATCCTCGAAAACAACTCGGTGATGCTGCGCACTATGGCCGGAATGAGGCTCGGAATATGGGTGGCGCATGGTGAGGGACGGTTCCACTTCCCCTACAAGAAATTCCCCGTTCCGATGAAGTATTCTGGCGACTTCTATCCTGCCAATCCCAACGGTTCGGAGCTTGATGCGGCGGCGGTGTGCTCGCGCGATGGCCGTCATCTTGCCATGATGCCTCACCTTGAACGGGCCTTCCTGCCCTGGCAATGGCCCTATTATCCCGCCCAGCGCCGCAATGACGAGGTTGCGCCCTGGCTCGAAGCCTTCGTCAATGCCCGCGAATGGATAAAAGGGCGACGGTAGGAACGGAATATTTTTGTACCTTTGCAGGGTAATTGGTATAGTTAATGGATAACAGTATAGCAACACGATATGCGACGGCGTTCTATGACGAGGCCGAAAAGCAGGGATTGACGGCGGCGGTGCAGGCCGACATTGACCTGTTGCAGGCCGTATTCCGCCAAAACAGCGACTTAGAGACGCTGCTGCAAAGCCCTGTAATAGAAGACGACCGGAAAATTGCCGCACTCTCTGCCACATTCGCGGACGCCGTTACTCCGCTGACGATGAACTTCCTCAAACTGCTCGTGCATAACCGCCGGGCCTTCTTCTTGGAGAGCATATGCAAAGACTTCCTCAAGCGGCTGCGCAAACGTCATGACGTCCGTAAAGTGGTGTTAACCACAGCCATAGCTCTGGATGCAGAGCGCTATGAGCAGATAGGGCGCCGCCTTGAGGCATCGCTGGGAGGCAAAATAGAACTCCACCGTCGGGTAAATCCTGCCCTCATCGGCGGCCTCTCGCTGCGTGTGGATGACGACCGCCTGCTCGACGCCAATATCGTTGCCCAACTCGCCGGAATTAAGCGGCAACTCTTAACAGTAAATTAAAGAACATACATAATGGGAAATATAAAACCTGCGGAAGTATCCGCAATACTCAGGCAACAGTTGGAAGGCTTCCAGCTTCACAACACTATGGAAGAAGTGGGGACGGTGCTGTCGGTAGGCGACGGCATTGCCCGCATCTATGGCCTGCGGAATGTGGAATCCAACGAGATGATAGAGTTCAGCAGCGGGCTGAAAGGCATCGCCAGCAACCTCGAAGAGGACAACGCGGGTGTGGTGCTGCTGGGCCCTTCCGAGCTTACCCATGAAGGCGACACCGTGCGACGGCTCGGCAAAATCGCCTCCATTGAGGCGGGCGACGGCCTGCTGGGGCGCGTGATTAACACCCTCGGCGAGCCGATTGACGGCAAAGGCCCCATCTCCGGTGAGCGCTTCGAGATGCCCTTAGAGAGAAAAGCCCCCGGCGTAATATTCCGCCAGCCCGTTAAGCAACCCCTGCAAACCGGCCTCAAAGCTATCGACGCCATGATTCCGATAGGCCGCGGCCAGCGCGAACTCATCATTGGCGACCGCCAAACCGGAAAAACAGCCGTAGCCATCGACGCCATCATTAACCAGCGGGCAGAATTTGACAGAAATAGCCCCGTATATTGCATTTATGTGGCTATCGGACAGAAAGGCTCGACTGTGGCCAACATCGCTTCCACCCTCGAAAAGCACGGCGCCATGCAATATACCTGCATAGTGTCGGCCACGGCCTCCGACCCGGCCGCTTTCCAGTATTATGCGGCGTATGCAGGCGCGGCTATCGGAGAATACTTCCGCGACACCGGTCGCGATGCGCTCATCGTCTATGACGACCTCTCCAAGCAGGCCGTATCCTACCGTGAGGTGTCGCTGTTGCTGCGGCGTCCGCCCGGCCGCGAGGCATACCCCGGCGATGTGTTCTACCTTCACTCCCGCCTGCTGGAGCGCGCCGCAAAGATTATCGAATCGGACGAAATCGCGGCCAGCATGAACGACCTGCCCGAATCACTGCGGGGGCGCGTCAAAGGGGGCGGCTCGCTCACGGCCCTGCCAATCATAGAAACACAGGCCGGCGATGTGGCCGCATATATCCCCACAAACGTGATTTCCATCACTGACGGCCAGATATTTCTCGAATCGAACCTCTTCAATGCCGGAATCCGTCCCGCTATTAACGTGGGGATTTCCGTGTCGCGGGTAGGCGGGAATGCCCAGGTGAAAGCCATGAAAAAAGTGGCCGGAACCCTCAAACTCGACCAGGCTCAATACCGCGAACTGGAGGCCTTCTCAAAGTTCGGCTCCGATATGGACGCCGCAACCATGCGAATCCTCGACAAAGGCCGCAAGAATGTGGAACTCCTCAAGCAGGGACAGTATAAACCCATGTCGGCAGGCCACCAGATAGCCGTGATTTATTGTGGCGTTAATGAACTCATGTCTAAAATTCCCGTAACAGAAGTGTCCCGCTTCGAGAGCGAATTTATCCACGCTATGGATGCGCAATACCCCGCCATTATTGAGCAGTTGGCAAAAGGTCAGCTGACAGAAGAGGCCGTCGCCGCCATAGAGAAAACTGCCAAAGAAGTTGTCGCCGGAATTGTTAACGCTTAGTTCTCCCGTACATGGCCAATCTGAAAGAAATACGCACCCGCATTGCCTCTATCCGCACCACAAAGCAGGTTACTGCCGCGATGAAGATGGTTGCCGCCTCGCGCCTCAAGCGGGCTCAGGACGCGATACTCTGTATCCGGCCCTATTCCGCCCGACTGTATGACATGCTGCTCACTGCCATGCAGGAACACGCCGAAGCGGAAGAAGCCGACTTCAGCTCGCCATATCTTGAGGTGCGCGAGCCGCGGCGGACATTGGCCGTGCTGATAACGTCGAACCGCGGGCTGTGCGGTAGCTTCAACGCCGCCATTTGCAGGGCGTCCATTGAGCTGACCATGCAGGAATGTGGCGCTGTTCCCGATGCCTTCTTTGCAATCGGCAAACACGCCGAGCGCTTCGTGAAAGCCCGCGGCTTCACCCTCGCCGGAGAAGCCAACGCCCTGCACGACGGCTTGCACTTTGCCGCCGTCTCCACATTGGCCGAACAGCTCATGCAGGAATTTGTTGCGGAGAAATGGGACCGTGTAATGCTGATTTACAACCAGTTTAAGAACGTCTCTACCCAGACACCGCTCATGGAGCAGTTCTTGCCGGTAGAGCTGCCCGATGTGCCCGTTGACCTGACCGGCATACAGCCCAACTACATTATGGAGCCCTCGTCGTCAGCGCTGCTTGGCCAAATCATCCCGCTGTCGCTCAAAGTGCAGCTTTTTAAAGCCCTGACCGATTCTACTGCCGCCGAACATGCCGCCCGCATGAAAGCCATGCACCAGGCCACTGACAACGCCGAAGAGCTGCTGCGCGACCTCACCGTAGCCTTCAACAAGGCCCGCCAATCGTCTATCACCAACGAGATTATCGAAGTAACCGGCGGCGCCGAAGCCCTGAAACAGTAAGAAGAGCCTGAAAAATGGCAACAATCCTGTGGATTTTTCCCGTTTTGATACCGTCTGTTCCATTTTATTCACTACCTTTGTTATTTGAATTTAATAATGATTGTGTGATAACGAAGACATCTGTACCTGTACCGACCTGCTACCGGATTGCAGGGCACCTGGTAGAAGTCGAAGCGGAAGAGCGGAATATTCATGATTCGGTTTTGGGACTTCCTGTTTTTCGCATCGTCACGGGACTTTCCGGCGGGAAGCCCCTGTTGCGGCTCGATGAGAGCGCCCCGCCGGATGATGGATATTGCAGGGACGGTGCGCGTACCGTCCGTTTTATGGCTGGGGCGTTTGCCTGTGCGCTGTCCTGCGGCGCCGACGAATACCGCTTCAGTATGTCATTGCCGGAAGGTAATGGACAGTGGCAAAGCTCAATGTACTGTTGCGACGGAACATTTCATGCCCGTATTGCAGCGGGGCAGGATACGCCGCATTTTGTAACGCACTTTTCTTTGTGGATTGTGTTCGGGGTGGCGGCGTTGCACAGGGATACGGCGGCCATTCATGCCTCGGCGGTCATGCACGGTGGCAGGGCGGTTCTGTGTCTCGGCGAATCAGGTACCGGCAAAAGTACGCATACGCGGCTGTGGACAGAGCATATTCCCGACACGGAACTGCTGAATGACGACAGCCCTTTCATAACCGCGGCAAGTGGCGAATCCCGCGTCTATGGGTCGCCATGGAGCGGCAAGACGCCCTGCTACAGAGCCATTGACGTCCCCCTTGCGGCGTTGGTACGCATCCGGCAGGCGTCGTTCAACCACATTCGCCGACTATCCGCATTGGAAGCCATTGGCGCCGTGCTGCCCTCGTTTCCGCCGGAGTTCGCCTGCGACAGCGCCCTGTCCGGATTTATCCACAGCATCCTGTCTGCCGTATTGTGCAACACGCCGGTATATCTGCTGGAGTGCCTGCCCGATGCTGAGGCGGCGTGGTTGGCGCATGACACCCTGAAACGCGACGGAAGGCTATGACGGCAGAGGAAATCACGCAGGAATGGCTCTTTGACGAGGCCAAAGAGCTTCTGGAAAGCGGTCAGAACGTCATCATGCGCGGGCGGGGCGACAGCATGAATCCCTGCCTGCGGGCCGGAACGGATGCCGTGGTGCTAAGCCCGTTCATGCCTGACGAGTTGCGGACGGGAAGCATCGTGCTTTTCACGTACCGCGGCAGGTATCTTCTCCACCGGATTATCGGACGCCGCGGCGACCGCCTCGTGATTCAGGGCGATGGCGTTCGGAGAGGTAAAGAACTTGTTCCGCCGGACGACGTCATCGCCGTGGTGCACACGGTTATCCGCCCCAACGGACGGGAAATTTCCGTGCACAGCCGTGGCGCCAGACTTTACTGGCAAGTGTGGCGCCGGTTGCGCCCGTTCCGCCGCTATCTGCTGTGGATTTGGCGGAAACTGCCGGATGCGTGGACAGCTCGATTATACTGAAACAGAAAACTGATTATATAAACGAAATTATGCACATAAAAGAAGGACATACAATAAAGCTCATCGGCACGGAGCGCGTGGTCATAGTGCAGGGCCGCGCAGGCGCCGACCTGACCAAAATCGTAGCTTTCAATGCGGTGGCCGAATGGCTGTGGAACACGTTTTCAGGCCGCGACTTTTCCGAAGACGACGTGGCGGAACTGCTCGCACAGCAGTACAGCCTCCCTCCGGAACAGGCGCTTGCCGACACGCGGACATGGCTCGAACAGTTGCAGAACGCAAAATTGCTTGAGCCATGAGCCGCCCTGAAATAACGCGGTTGCTGGCGCTGTTGCAAGCCACTGTAACGGGAACGTCTCCCGATGCGGAACTGTTTGTCGGAATCAGCGACGCCGAATGGGAGGCGCTGTATCGTCGTGCGGCTTATGACGGGGTGCTTGCTGTGGCTTTCGACAGCGTCATGCGCCTGCCCGCCGCTCTGCATCCGCCGAAAAAATTGGCGCTCACATGGGCGGCCAGCGTTGACCGCATTGAGCAGAACTACGGCCGCAAGGTTGCCATAGCTAACGAATTAGCCGCCCGTTTCGGAGAACACGGCATCCGCATGTTGATAATAAAGGGGCTGAGCATCGCTCAGTATCATCCCGTGCCCGCGCATCGCGAGTTCGGCGACCTGGATATCTATCTGTTCGACAGACAGCAGGACGGCGACCGCCTGCTGGTGGAATGGGGCGCATCGGTGGAAGACCTGCACTCCACAAAACATACGAACTTCATTTATAAAGGTATTCCGGTTGAAAACCACATCCGCCTTATCGAGTATTGCAATGAGCCTGCACAGCTGCCGCGCGACAACAGCCGGTTGAATGACCTGGCTGAAGCGGGCCTTGGAAACGCCGTCGTCGGACATCCGCTGTTTCCGTCGCCGGATTTCACGCTCGTGTTTTTCCTGTATCACGCGCTTGTTCACTTCATGGTGGAGCGATTGCGGTGGCGGTATTTTTGCGATTGGGCGCTCTTTCTGCGTTCTAATAAAGGCCGGTGGAGTCAGGCGCCGTATGACATGATGTTTCCTGTGGGCAGCGATATCCGCAAGGCCGCCGACGCCTTTAATGCGATAGTGGTGGCCCGTCTCGGATTGCCTGCCGCCGACGCCCCGCATTTTGAGCGCAACGCGGCCATTGAAAATGTCATTTTGGAAGAAATGGACAGTCCGGCGGAAATATACGTGCGCCCCAAGACACCATGGGGCATTATCGCCTGGAAATATCGCCGCTTTGCAGGTACCCGCCGGAAAGTGAACCTGATATTCCCCGGCACTTTCAACCGGTCTGTGGCAAAATCCATCGTAGCGCATCTGCGGTATCCCGGAACTATTTTTGCATTGCCGAAATAGGACGGTTCTTTATCATCCGTATTCTTCGATATTACGTATGTCGGGATATATTTCTTAATAAACTATTGTCAAATAAACAGTTGTTTTTTAAGCAATAGTTTTGTTTTAGTGCAAAATTAGCGACAAATTTTGCCACAAATTAGGTTTTCAGAAACTCAGTGGGTATTTTTGCTGTACCAATTTACACTGAGAAGTATGGATAATTTTGCAGCAATTGACGTTGAGACAGCCAACTGTGAGCGCAGCAGCATTTGCAGTATCGGCCTTGTAGTAGTAAAAAACCGGCAGATAGAGGAGCGACTCTACCGGCTTGTTCGTCCCTGTCCTAACTATTATCTTTTGACGAACATTCACGGGATAAGCGACACTGATACCTGCTGTGAGCCGGAGTTTCCTGAGGTGTGGGCAGAAATCAGCTGCCATATTGCGGGGCTGACTTTGGTGGCCCACAACAGTCCGTTTGATGAGAGTTGTTTACGCGCCGCTCATCGCATTTTTCAGATGCCTTATCCCGATTATGTTTTTCGGTGCACATACAATGGCGCCCGCCGCATTCTTGGGGATACTGTTCCCAATCATCGGCTGCCTACGGTGGCGGCACACTGCGGTCATACATTAGTGAACCGGCATCATGCGCTGGCCGATGCGGAGGCCTGTGCGGCTATTGCGATGCACATCTTTAATGCTCCGGCGGCACGAACATAAGTTCTTCCATAATATGGTCGGAAAGCAACATCCCGTTATCAGACAAGATATAGCTGTCATTAGAGACGACAATGCTACCGTCGGCGATAAACTGTTCAACGGTGCGGCTGAAGTGTGTGGAGAAGCGGGGATTCAGGTTTTTGAGCGTCAATTTGGAGACGCCCCACATTGTTCGTAAGGAGGTGATAATAAGGTCATTATATTTGTCGGTCAATGTCAGTGTTTCTGATTCCCACCATTTATGACGGGCGTTAATTTGCCGGATGTAGCGGGGCATGTCGGCCACGTTCCAGCGTCGTGTTGTGCCGTCGTAGGAATGTGCTGACGGTCCTATTCCTATGTAGGGTTCATTGCGCCAGTATGCGGTGTTGTGGGTGGCGATGCGGTGTGGACGGGCGAAGTTGGAAATCTCGTAATGCAG
This sequence comes from Bacteroidales bacterium, assembly GCA_031272965.1. Classification (GTDB taxonomy): domain Bacteria; phylum Bacteroidota; class Bacteroidia; order Bacteroidales; family Prolixibacteraceae; genus JAISSS01. The sequence continues at coordinate 15,987 of JAISSS010000046.1, forward strand.
GTATCCGGCGGCAGTGAGCGCTCTTTTCAGCAGCCGGAACTGTCGTATGCAGAGCTCGTCGTCAGGCGTGGAAAGCATATTGTTACGCAGCTGGCGCCAGAATTCCGTATTGGGATGCCAAGTGAGCATGTATGCCGATATGTGGCTTATATTCAGCGCTATAGCCTGCTCTATGGAATATTCCCAGCTGTGCAGGTCTTGGTGGGGAAGTCCGTACATCAGGTCGATGGAGCAGTTATCGAATCCGGCGTCTGTGGCCATCTTCACACTGTGACGCGCCTGTTTGGCGTCGTGTCGGCGGTTTAGCCGCTGCAACTCGTCATCGTTAAACGACTGAACGCCAATGCTTAGCCTGTTAACTCCGGCCTGTCGCATGGTGCGGAGCCACTGCGGGGTGATGTCGTCAGGGTTGGCTTCCACCGTGATTTCGGGGTTGTCGGCGAGGCCGTATTCTCGGCCGACAGTAGCCAGCAGCTCTGCAATATGGGCGCTGTCAACGGCAGAGGGGGTTCCCCCGCCGAAGTATATGCTACCGAGCGGCAGTCCTGCCGCCTCGCTCCGGCGGAGCAATGCCTCCTGCCTGACCGCATCGAAATATTCACCGGCATCGGTAAATGCTGTGCAGCTGTAGAAGTCGCAGTAGTGGCACCGGCGTTTGCAGAACGGTATATGAATATAGAGCCGCATAGCCGTTACCGCTGATGTTTCCACATCTGGCTGAACGAATGTTCGGCGAAGTGCGGCATTGATTTTCGGGCGCCCAGCATGTTTTTCCCTGCCAGGAAGGCCGCATTTTTCAGTCGGCCGGGTATGCGGTCCATCCGGCGGCGCTTGCCCAATATATAGCGGGCGGCGTTCATGGCCATTCCCCACATTCGTCCGGCGGTGCCCTGTTCTACGGCGTCATGGCGGTTAAACAGCAGCAGGCGGTGCAGTGGCAGGCTTACGGGGCACACCTCGCTGCAGCGCCCGCAAACGGTGCAGGCGAAGCTCAGATGTCCGTAGTCGGCAAAGCCCTTGTAGAACGGCGTGATAACCGAGCCTATCGGGCCGCTGTAGGTGGCGGCATATGTGTAGCCCCCGATGTTTTTGTATATCGGGCAGGCGTTCAGGCAGGCCCCGCACCGGATACACCGTAAGGCCTGCGCCTGCGGCAGGCGTCCGTACAGCTTGCTGCGGCCATTATCCAGAAGGATGACATACATCTTTTCGGGGCCGTCAACTTCCGGCGCTTCTCCGTCTGTGCGGCGCGGCCCGCTGATTATGGAATTGTAGGCGGTAACCCGTTGCCCTGTGCCGTGAACAGCCAGCAATGGCCACAGCAGTCCGAGACTCTCTAATGAGGGGATGACCTTTTCGATACCGGCAACAGCGATGTGTATTTTGGGGAATGAAACTGTCATAAGTGCATTTCCCTCGTTCTCTGTAACAGCGATGGCACCGCTGTCGGCAATGAGGAAGTTGGCGCCTGTAACCCCCACTTCGGCATGGCGGAACTTGTCGCGTAGCAGCTGCCGCACGAAGGCGGTAATGGTTTCGGGAGTGCTGTCGGGCGGCGTTCCGAATTTGTCGTGGAACAGTCGGGCGATGTCCTCTTTCGACTTGTGCATCGCCGGAGTGACGATATGGTAAGGTTTCTCACCGGCCAGCTGCACGATGTATTCACCGAGGTCGGTTTCGAGCGATTCGATGTCGGCGGTGGCGGCATGTTCGTTGAAATCCACTTCTTCGGTGGTCATAGACTTGCTCTTCACCACGGTATGGGCGTTGTGCTCATGCAGCAGTTTGAGGATTGCGGCGATGGCTTCCGTAGCGTTCTCTGCCCATATAACGGTACCGCCGTGTGCGGTCAGGTTTTCTTCAAACTGTAGCAGGCAGTCATGTAAATTGTTGACAGTCAGCTGTTTAATGTATGCGGCCCGTGCTTTGGCGAGGGCGAGATTCCCGTAAGTGGCCTTGCCTTTGGCTACTGCCGCATCATACCGCGAAATGTTAAACCGCAATGTTTGCCGGTGCCGCCGGTCAAAGGCGGTTTTCCGTGCTTTCTGCAAAAATTCTTTCTTTACTAAGGACATTTTGAGGTAAGAATAATCAATTTGAACTGTAGTGATTTCAGCTTTGCCGCCCTGCATTGAGCGGGTTTACTTTCGTCCGCCGGTGCTGACAGTTTTCATTTTGAGCGACATAGGGGCTGTAAATTTGTCGGCTTTCATCGTTATGTTTGCGACAGTTTCCATCTCGCAGTTTTTTTGCCATCCGGTTTTCAGGTCGAGTCGCACCTCGCCGCTGATGGACCCGCTGATATCTGCCGTTACGCCTTTTGATTTCAGCTCGTCGGGGGTGTTGCCTGCCAGAGTTGCAGAGAGTGTGATTATGGCCTCGCCGTTCTCGACCGCTTTCAGGCGGGCATTTATGGTGCAGGAGAGCGGCATCTGGGGCATCTGCAGGTCATATTTCTGCGTCCATGTATCGCCCACAGCCACCGGATAGTCGGGGAGGAACGACATTTGGGCAAGCGATGCAGTAACGCTGTTGGTCAGCATCTGCCGTGATTGTGCGGACTGCGATTCCAGCGCCTCGTCCAGCCCTTTAATGGACAAAATATTGCCGTATTTGTCCATCTCAACGGTCAAGTGTTTACCAACGAGGGGCTTCAGCGGTTCCTGCGCGGCAGCGGTGTTGGGCGACATCGGCGAATTGACCTTTACTTGCGATTCGTCATACACGACATCCAGTGTATAAGCGTCTTTTTTAGCATTCTTCACAAGGTATGACGCTGTTGTTAAGGAAGTAATGTTGGCGGTCATTTCATTGTCCATCACTTTCGTCATGAAGTCAATAGCCATCGTTGTGCTATTCCGGTAGGTCTGTTTTTTTTTCAGGTTATAGTGCAGGTCATATTTTTGGCCGAACCCGCTGATGGCGGCACAGAGTAAACAGAGTGTTAAAAAAAATCTTTTCATTTTTTTGATATTTGTTAAATTGAATTATATTATTGTTGCAGCAGGACTATTATAGAGGGTACAGCTCTGGCGATGACGTCGCGGCAGGATACATACATGGCGCGTCCCATGCCGTGCGTGTCGGCGCCGGTTCCGTATGACGCTATCGCATAGCCGCACACCGGTTCCGGTTCGTGCCGTGAAGCTTCCCGTAAGAGCGCCGCCGCTATCGGACTGCGGCACATATTGCCACTGCACACTACCAGAATATGCTTCGCCGACGGCAAATCAGAGACCATCGAAATGTCCTTATCATCCATAGTGCTATATTTTCTGACAAAAATACGATATTGCAAAATATCAGGCAAAAAAAGTTGTCGCATATTGAAAAAATCACTATCTTTGGCCGTTCAAATAATAATAACTTAATTTGTTTATGCGAAAAGACAAAAAAGCACGTCGAAAAAGCAGGAATTTTTTGTGGATTCTATTTTGCGGGTTCATATTGGGAGTTTTCGGTATGGCCGCAGTAAGTCATGTCAGTGAACAGACGTCGTCAGACGAGTATTGCGAATCATGTCATGTGCATACGCATGTTTATAACTCATGGAAGCAGTCGGTACATCACGACAATGCCAGCGGAGTGCAGGTTCATTGTGTGGAATGTCATCTTCCTCCACACGGACAGGGCTATCTCACCGCCAAGGCGAAGCTCGGCATCAAAGATTTATGGAGTTACTGGACAAAAGATTCTGCTGATTTCCATTGGGACACCAAGTCGGAATTGGAACATGCCGTCCGCTATATCCCCAACGTTTCGTGCAAGCATTGTCATCAGAACCTGTTCCCGCAGGGGGTTACAGACGATGCTATTGCCGCGCATCTCTATTATGACGAGAACGAGAAGGCGCTGGATTTGCAGTGTATCAGCTGCCATTTGGATGCGGGGCACTACAATGCAAAATACAGTCATGGTCAGATGACAGGGATTCCTGTTACGGCCAGCGGCACGGACTCAGTTTTTGAAACGGCCACCCCGGTGACGGAATTTGCCGACTATGTTGAGCGTATTCCCGGCACGTCGGTGTCGTTTGTCATGCGGGCTGTTCCCGGAGGCTCTTTTCAGATGGGCAGTCCCGAAAAAGAGCCGTTCCATAACGCTGACGAATCGCCCGCACACACGGTTACTGTCAGTCCGTTCTTCATGGCCGAGATTGAGACGTCGTGGGACCAATATTGGGCGTTCTTCAGTCAGACGATGAGCGAAGGCCGCACACCTCCCGAAACGATATATGCCAACAACACCCGCCCCGATGTGGATGCTGTGGCCGGCCCGACCCCGCCTTTCGGCTATCCTGACCAGGGCTGGGGATTCGGCACCCGCCCTGCTATCACCATGACCCACTATGCCGCAGAGACCTTCTGCCAATGGCTGTCGCTGAAGACCGGCAAAAAATACCGCCTGCCCACCGAAGCGGAGTGGGAATATGCCGCCCGCGGGGGAACACAAACCCCGTACTTCTTCTCCGGCAACCCCAAAGACTATTCCAATACCGGCTTTATGCGTAAGTTCTTCAACGCTAAAACCGATACCATCAGCGCCTACGTGATATATGATAATGACAGCCGGAACAAGACGCAGGAACCGGCGACGGTGAAAGCCAATCCTTTCGGCCTGAAGAATATGCTGGGCAACGTGATGGAATACTGTGCCGACCGCTATGCGGCGGACGCCTATACGCAGCATGGCGCTGCGGCGGTCGACCCGCTGATTACCGAGGGCGACGAGTGGGTGGTTCGTGGGGGCCATTACATGTCGGATGCGGCCGATGTTCGTGCCGCTGCCCGCAGCCACAGTCTCCACGATGCATGGCTGAAAACCGACCCCCAACAGCCCAAGTCAATATGGTGGTATTCTGATGTGAAAGCCATCGGATTCAGGGTGGTGTGTGAACCGAGCGATTCAATTAAGATTCAATTAAGATAGATTTAAGTATTCATTTAAAGAAAAAAGTAAAACTACGTACCATGAAAGAGAGTATTAACAGGAGAACGTTCCTGAAGAGTTCGGCGATAGCCGGAGCAATGGGCGCCATTGGAACCGGTAGCGCTGCTGTGTTAACCTCGTGCGAGTCCAAGGGGCCGGTCTATACCCCCCTCAATGAGCCCGGCTCATACTATGTGCCGGAATTACCCGACCTCGCTGCCGACGGCAAACCGCTGAAAGCCGGCATTATCGGGTGCGGCGGACGCGGTTCCGGCGCTGCTATCGACTTCCTGAACGCCGCTAATGGCGTGACAGTTACCGCCTTGGGCGACACCTATGCCGACCGCCTCGAGGGCCTGGCCAACCGCCTCAAGAAAGACAAGAACATTGACGTTCCCGCCGACAAGCGCTTCGTGGGCCTCGACGCCTACAAGCACGTCATCGACAGCGATGTTGATGTTATCATTACTGCTACCCCGCCGAACTTCCGCCCCATCATCTTTCAATATGCGGTGGAAAAAGGCAAACACTGCTTCCTGGAAAAACCCATCTGCGTGGACATTAAGGGCTACAATACCATCCTTGCCGCTGCCAAGCAAGCCGCTGCCAAGGGGCTGAGCGTAGTTACCGGAACCCAGCGCCATCACCAGCGCAGTTATGTGGAATCTTACAAACAAATCCAGAACGGTCTCATCGGCGACATCACCGGCGGAGCAGTCTATTGGAACGGCGGCATGCTGTGGTATAAAGACCGCGACCCGAACTGGTCAGACCTGGAATGGATGATTCGCGACTGGGTGAACTGGACATGGCTGTCGGGCGACCACATCGTGGAACAGCACGTGCATAACCTCGACGTATGGACCTGGTTCACCGGCTTCAAAGTTAAAAAATGCACCGGCTTCGGCTCCCGTCAGCGGCGCGTTACCGGAAACCAGTTCGACAATTTCAGCATCGACTTCGAAATGGAGAACGGTGTTCACCTGCACAGCATGTGCCGTCAGGTGCAAGGAACCGACAGCAACGTCAGCGAATTTATTCAGGGGGCCAAGGGCTCCTGGTGGAGCGGCTCCATGGAAATCAAGAACCTCAAAGGCGACGTGATTTGGAAATACGACGGGGAAGCCGAAAAAGCCACCTATAAGCAGACAAATCCTTACGTCCTCGAACACGTCAACTGGATTAATCACATCCGCAGCGGGAAGCCCATCGAACAGGCCTCTGAAACCGCCGAAGCGAACCTCTATGCTATCATGGGACGCCAGTCGGCATACACCGGAAAGAGCATCTCCCGCGACGCCATCAAAGGCTCCGGTTTAGACCTCTATCCGCAGGATATTGACATGGTCGCGAAGATGGCTTATGCCACTCAAGGCTATGGCGACGGCCGCGAATACGTTCTGCCCGAATTTATTCCGGTTGAAGGACAGCCGTCTCCCGGCAGCAAACAAACACGTTAAACGTCATGACAATCAACAGAAGAGATTTTCTGAAAACTGCCGCCGTAACCACCGGCGGCAGTGTTTTTGCAGCATCCGGCATCGCCGCGACCTCTGCCGCAGGAAAAACCCCGAAAGTGGAACTGAAAATATCCCTGCAGGAGGGGAAAGCCCCTGGCGCATCCCTGAACGAACAGTTCGACTTCATGGAGCAGCACGGAGTTGTGGGCTTTGAGCCCGGCGGGGGCAACCTGCAGAACCGCGTCAAGGAAATCAAAGACGCCCTGAGTGGCCGCAATATAAAGGTCAGCGCTATCTGCGCCGGCTTCAAGGGTTTTATCCTCGCCGAAAATGAGGCCGTCCGCAGGGAATTTTTCGACACCATGAAAGTCATCATCGCGGCAGCCGGTGAAATCGGCTCTACAGGCGTGATTATGGTGCCGGCGTTCAACTCGCAAAAGCCCTGCAAACCACATACGCAAGATACGCGCAACTTCTTAGTCGAGCAGCTGAGAACGCTTGGCGACTATGCCGTTACCCACAACACCACCGTGATTCTTGAGCCGCTCAACCGCGGCGAGGCCTTCTACCTGCGCCAGGTGGCCGACGCCGCCTCAATATGTCGCGACGCCAATCACCACGGCGTCCGCTGTATGGGCGACTTCTGGCACATGACCCACGAGGAAACATCCGACAAGGGCGCCTTCCTCTCCGCCGGAGAATACTTGCAACACGTCCATATCGCCAGCCGTAAATGCCGCTCTATGCCGGGCGAAGACGGCGAGGCCGACAACTACATCGACGGCTTCCGCGGCCTCAAAATGCTCGGCTATGATAAATATGTCAGCTTTGAATGTGGCCTGCAAAGCAAAGACCGCGCCGCAACCCTCATCGCCGCCCTGAAACTGCTGCGCGACCAGTGGAAAGCCGCAAAAAGTTGACAGTTATCAGTATCGTTGATAGCTATAGTTTATAAATTATAAAAGAAATCCTTTCTGCAAAAACTGCGGAAAGGATTTGTTTTGTAAATTTAAATCTTTAAAATTTAGTACGGTGGGCCCAGCTGGGCTTGAACCAGCGACTCCCTGATTATGAGTCAGGTGCTCTGACCGACTGAGCTATGGGCCCTCAAAAAAGCGCCGCAAAAGTACTGCAATTATTTTTAATGGCCAAATAAAAAACACAAATATCACGTAAATATTAAGCTGCAGTTATAAAAATCGGGGAAAATTCGTCCGCCACCGTTTCGGTTTGTCGGAAAATGACTAACTTCGTCCCCTGAAATCATACTATTTTTCTGACATTATGGATTATCTATTAGGATTCGACATTGGGAGTTCGTCGGTAAAGGCAAGTCTTATAGACGGGCGTACCGGTGATTGTGTGGCGTCAGCTTTCGCGCCGAAGCAGGAGATGCCGATAACGGCTGTTCATTCGGGCTGGGCAGAGCAGTCGCCCGACATGTGGTGGGACAACCTCAAGGTTGCCGTTAACGAGGTTTTTGCGCAGGCGCCGGTCAAAGCCGATGCCGTGGCTGCCATAGGCATATCCTACCAGATGCACGGCTTAGTGCTGGTTGACCGCAATGGCAACCCGCTTCGGCCTGCTATTATATGGTGCGACAGCCGTGCAACCGGCATCGGTGCGGCCGCATTTGAGGCTATCGGCCAACACCGCTGTCTGGAATCGCTGCTTAATTCGCCCGGAAATTTCACCGCCTCAAAGTTGAAGTGGGTGATGGACAACGAGCCTGAGATATATGAAAAAACCGATAAATTTCTGCTGCCCGGCGATTATATAGCCCTGAAACTCACCGGATTATCCCATACCACTTCGAGCGGGCTGTCGGAAGGGATACTTTGGGATTTCCGGAAGAACGATGTTGCCGACATGGTGCTGTCATATTATGGCATAGCACGGGAAAAGGTTGCTGCCTTGACGCCCACCTTTGCCGTGCAGGGCCAGGTTACGGCAGAGGCCGCCGCCGCGTTGGGATTGCGCAAGGGCATTCCTGTGAGCTACCGTGCTGGCGACCAGCCCAACAATGCGCTGTCGCTCAACGTGCTGGAGCCGGGGGAGGTAGCTGCTACCGCCGGAACGTCCGGCGTAGTGTATGGCGTCAGCGGTGCGGTGCGGTATGACCCGCAGTCGCGCGTGAACACCTTTGCACACGTTAATCACTCCGCCGACCGCTGTCGATTGGGGATATTGCTGTGTATCAACGGCACAGGCATCCTCAACTCGTGGCTGCGGCGGCTGACCGCGCAAACATCATATGAGGAGATGAACCGGCAGGCGGCAGAAGTTCCTGTTGGCGCGGAGGGGCTGTTGATGTTTCCCTTCGGTAACGGCGCCGAGCGCGTACTCGGAAACCGCAATCCGGGGGCGGCAATCAGCGGGCTGAACTTCAACATCCACCAGTCGGCACACCTCTACCGTGCCGCTCAGGAGGGCATAGCATGGTCGTTCCGCTACGGCATGGATGTGATGCGGGCGATGGGCATGGAGGCCCGCATAGTCCGCGCAGGAAAAGCCAACATGTTTCTCAGTCCGCTCTTCCGTGATACGCTGGCCACGATTAGCGGCGCGGTCATAGAGCTGTTTAATACCGACGGCGCTGCCGGAGCCGCACGGGGCGCCGGAATAGGCTGCGGTTATTATGCCTCGCCCGCAGAGGCCTTCGCTACATTGCAGAAACTCGAAACAACAGAGCCGGTTGCCGCCAATACCGCCGCCTGCAACGAGGCCTACATGTGCTGGAAAGAACAGTTGGAAAAAAATCTGAGCCTTTTATGAAACCTGCATTATTAATACTCGCTGCCGGAATGGGCAGCCGCTATGGGGGGCTGAAACAGACAGAACCTTTTGGCCCGTCCGGTGAAACCATTTTGGAATATTCCGTGTTTGACGCCATCCGTGCCGGATTCGGGAAGGTGGTGTTCGTTATACGGCAGAGTTTTGCTGACGAATTTACGGCACGGTTTGCCCCGAAACTGCGGGGGCGCATAGAGATGGAATGTGTATGTCAGGAACTCGACCGGTTGCCGTCCGGTTATGCCCTGCCTGTCGGCCGCGAGAAGCCGTGGGGGACAGGACATGCCATATTGATGGCAAAAGATGTTATTAAAGAGCCTTTTGCGGCCATCAATGCTGACGACTTCTACGGGGCGCAGGCGTTCCGCACGATGGCCGATTTTCTCATCCATGCCGCCACGCCTGATACTTTCGGGATGGTTGGCTACCGGCTCGACAACACCCTGTCGCCATTCGGCACGGTGGCACGGGGCGTATGCCGTACCAATGCCGCCGGATTCCTGACCCGAATCACCGAGATGGTGAAAATAGCCCGCACTGACACGGGAATACGCGACCAGGATACGGACACCCCGCTGGAGCCGGATACCCCCGTATCCATGAACTTCTGGGGATTCCATCCCGCATTGTTCGCCCATTTAGAGCGGCTGTTTATCCGGTTCTTAGACGACAAACTCAACGTTCCCAAGGCGGAATTTTATATTCCCAGCGCGGTGTTCGAGCTCATAAAATGCGGGGCCGTGCAAACGCGCGTACTCGCTGCCGATTCCCCCTGGTTCGGCGTTACCTATCCGCAAGACCGCCCTTATGTGGTGGAACAAATCGGACGCTTGGTTGGGGAAGGCTACTACCCGGAGGCATTATGGCCATGACCGGCGGCAATTGTGCTCCGATTGGGGTGTTCGATTCGGGCTATGGCGGGCTGACCGTGCTACGGGACATCATCAGCCTTATGCCGCAGTATGATATGGTATATCTGGGCGACAATGCCCGCACTCCGTATGGTAGCCGCTCTTTTGACGTGGTCTGTCAATACACTCGGGAGGCGGTGCAATGCCTGCTGGATATGGGCTGCCCGTTAGTGATTCTGGCGTGTAATACTGCCTCCGCAAAGGCCTTGCGTGATATACAGCAAAAATACTTGCCGAAGAATGCCCCCGACCGCCGCGTATTAGGCGTAATCCGTCCCAGCGTAGAATATGCTGCCGAAGTTACCCGTAACGGACATGTCGGTGTGCTGGCAACTGTCGGCACCGTAACTTCCAGCTCGTATCCCATAGAACTCCGGAAATGGTCGGGGGGTCGTGTGCTGGCAACCGTACAGCAGGCCTGCCCGATGTGGGTGCCGTTAGTAGAGAACAACGAGATAAACACTTCCGGCGCCGCGTTCTTCGTCCACAGAGACGTAGCCCGGCTGTTCGACAAAGACCCCGACATTGATACGCTGATTCTCGGCTGTACCCACTATCCGCTGCTGATTGACGCCATACGCAGCAGTATTCCGACGCCGGATGTACGAATCATTGAGCAGGGGAAAATAGTGGCACAAAAGTTAGCCGATTATCTGCGGCGGCATCCCGAAATTGAACAGAAGTGCACTAAAAATGGGAAACATACGTATTTCACGACCGAAGAGCCCGCTCTGTTCCGCGCCAATGCCAGCCTGTTTATGGGACAGCCGGTTGAATCGGTTACCAGATTGCTGCGGCTGCCATAGATTTTTACGCACAATAATGCCTGTTCCTTTTGTTAACCGCATTTTTGCGAGGCTGTAAAAAATAGCCCCCTCACAAACCGTCGGGTTTGCAGAGGGAGCTAAGCTGTTAATATGTACCTTTTATTTTGTCCTTTTTATTTTATTCTGACCCTTTTTATCCCGTCATTTGCCTTGAATGTGGGGAAATACATCAGCTCTATCTTTGCGGGGTTGAGGGTGTAAGCGCCGGTGTAGCGGGGTATGAGCTTTACGCGGAACTCGTAGGCGCCTTCGCGCAGGTGCTGGCAGAAGATTGCTGTTTCGTTGCGGAAGTATTCGCGGTGAGTTTCCGGCCCGCGTTTTTGGCTCTTGTCGGCATACGAGCATCCGGCGGGGATGGGGATGTTGAGCATCACGTAGTCGGCATTCTTCTTGACCCGGACGTGAGCGGTCAGGGTTACTTCGCGTCCGGCGGTCAATGTGAGGCTGTCGGCGTCGAATGATGTGGTGATTTCAAAGTCGCCGCTTGCCGGGAGCGGTGCGGGGTTCCAAAAGCGCTGGTAATTAGTGATATACACGGGGAAGTCGCCGGTTTTGATGACCGACACTTTCCTGTCGGGGCGCAGTTTCATCTCGAAGGGGAATTTTTCGATGAGCAGGGTAGTATCGCCGCTCATTGAGAGGCTCACTTTTTTGACATTTGTTCGATTTTGCAGGATGTCAGGCAGGATGGTTTCCACCACTTTTGCTGATTCGTAGGTGTTTTGCCAGAATCCGCCATTTCGCTGTTCGAGGAAGAAGTTCCGCATTTTTGCTAATTGGCGGGGCGCCATGCTGTCGGCTCGCAGCAGGGTGTAAGCCAGCAGGGTGTTTTGTATCGGATTGACCACCACGCTATTAATGGTGTCGGCATAATAGAGGTTTCCGAACATTGTTTCATGGCGGAAGGCCTTGAGGGAATCCAT
>JAISSS010000025.1 GCA_031272965.1 Bacteroidales bacterium
ATTCTTTTTCATGTATCAATATATTTCCCGCACAAAATTAGGACAATTTTCACTGCGTATAATTTTTCAGCCACATAAAACGATGAAAAACTGCCGCAAATGATGGAATATAATGATAAATTAACATTGGTGCGGATTCTTAAGTACGGGAGTGCGGGGGCTGCACGGATTTTCAACGGGTAATCAAGCGCCCGATATTTTTTGTATCTTTGCTGTGCCGCTTATTCATTGACGGCGCTTTTCAATCTGTATAAATTTAAAATATGAAAGACATCCTTATTGTGCCGGACGTACATGGTCGGGGATTTTGGCATCCGGCTCTCGACTATCCGGGCGACGTGATTTTTTTGGGCGACTATGTTGACCCGTATTCCTTTGAGGGCATTTCCGAGACGCAGGCATTGCATGAGTTCCGGCAGATAGTGCAATTTAAACAGGATAATCCGGAGCGGGTAACGTTGCTTATCGGTAACCACGAGTTGCACTATTATAATCGGCAGTTCTCCGCAGGGCGCTATTCTTATGACATCGCCCCGCAGGTAACGGAAATCCTGAAGGGTGAAACCACTGCCGGACTGTTCCGGATATGCCGACAGATTGGCGACTTCATCTTTATTCATGCCGGAATAACTTCCGACTGGTATGAACGGCACCTGAAAGAGTTTCAGCCGCTCGGAACCACTCTCGAAGAGCAGCTAAACAATGTGTTTAAAGAACGCCCGTTCATTTTTTATGAGGCAGGACTGAAGTATCGCGGCGGCTTGAACAATACCGGCAGTCCGTTGTGGGCCGACTGTCACGAGTTCGACGATGAAGCGGAACCCTTTGCGCCGGATATCATTCAGATAGTCGGGCATACGCAGCAGCGGGGCGATGAACCTGTATTTACCCGCAATATCCGTATGTTGGACGTCCGGTGTCTGTTCATCCTCAAAGATGGCGAGGTACGGAAATACGATGCGTAAAAACGTAAAAATGTATGAGGCTATGGATAGAGCAGATATTTTTTGCGTATTTCCTTGAATTTGGAGAGGGCGGGTTCCCAGCTGGCGCGGATTTCGTCTTCCGACAGGCCTTCAATAATCTGCTTTTTGAGGTCATAAACGCCTGCTAATTTGTCGAAGTCGTTAATTTGACGGCTTTGGGAATAGTCGAAAAACTTGTCCTTATCGGGGTATGCCTGATACAGTTCGATGAGCCATTGCAGGTTCAGTTTTCCGGTTTTTATGTAAGCGCTCATGTCGGTATTTCGCAGGTCGAGGCCGAAGCAGGTGCGGTCGCGGTATATCGGGGTTGCCGATTTTCCGGGGATGCTTACCGGCGTGAAAGAGAAGTCATATTTTCCTTTCAGTTCGGGGGCTCCGATGAGGCTGAAGGCATATTCGGTGCCGCGTCCTTCGCTGAGAATGGTTCCTTCAAAGAGGCATGTTGACGGATAGAGTAATATGGCCTGCTGTGTGCCCAGATTCGGGGAGGGAGGCACGGGCAGCGTGTAGGTCATCGCATGGGTATAATTGGCTAACGGCGCTACCCGCAGGCGGCACTTCACGCGGTTGGCCAACCACCCCTCACCATTATACATCCGGGCAAGTTCGCCAATGGTCATGCCGTGTGTGATGGGAATAGGCCATGCGCCGATGCCCGACTTCAGACGCGGGTCAAGCACCGGCCCGTCCACCGAAAAGCCGTTGGGATTGGGGCGGTCAAGCACGATAAATTCCCTGTCGTTCTCGGCGCAGGCCTCCATAACTTTGCCCATAAGGTTGATATAGGTATAGAACCGCGCCCCCACGTCCTGGATGTCGAAAATCACCACATCCACATCGGCGAGGTCTTCTTTCGACGGCTTGTTTTTGCGCCCGTACAGCGATATTACCGGAATGTTATTCAGTTTCTGGTCATTAACGGAGGCGCCTGCATCGGCATTGCCAAGAAAACCGTGTTCAGGACCGAATAATTTACATACATTTATATTGAGGGACAGCAGACTGTCAACTAACCGTTTTTTGCCGATAGTAGAAGTCATATTACCGACGATGGCCACGCGCTTTCCCTCTAACCATGGCAGATAGACGGCTGTCCGCTCGGCGCCTGTCAATATGCGGGTCGGCAGTTTCACTGCATCTGCGACCTCCCCCGGAGCTGTGGCTTTTGTGGCGTCAATTGTCTCTGCAGGCTTTATAGGGGGGGCAGATTTCGGCGCAGTGGCTGACGGTGGCGTTGCCGGCTTGACTATTGTTGTGGGTTTGGGGGTCTTAGGAATGTTCACCGGCTTTGAGATGTCGGTTACCGGCAGGGCTTTTGAAGGTTCCGCTATGGGGGCATCCTTTTCCTCAATTATTTCTTCGGCCTCGTCTTCGGCCTTGCCGATTTCCGGTTTTGGAGACTCGCAGGCGGGGATTTTCCCGATGTTGGCGAACTCGTCATAAATGACCTGCTGTATGCCGGTGCGGATGTCCATATTGCTGAGGCGGTTGTTGTTGCGCGAAGGATATACGCGGTTGCTGAGGAACACATACACTAATCCGCAGTCGGGGTCTATCCATACCCACGTCCCCGTGAATCCCGAATGGCCGAAACTCTCCATGCTTGCGCCCGGACATGGGTATGAATCGGCAAAACTCAGCGTCTTGTTGTTCAATAGCGGTTTATCCCAGAACAGCCCGCGGCGGTTGCCGTCGAACTGCGTTTTTGTAAAATCCTGCATTGAGGCCTTTGAAAAGTAGTGTCGCCCGCCATAGTCGCCCATGTTCAGATACAGTTGCATGAGCTTGGCTAAGTCATTGGCAGAGGCGAACAGCCCTGCATTGCCGGATACTCCGCCCAGCGTGGCCGCCGCCTCGTCATGTACGGTGCCGCGTACTAACTGCCGCCGAAAGTAGTCGTCAAGCTCGGTAGGGGCGATGTCGTCGGCAGAAAACCTGTCTAACGGATTAAACAGAAGACGCGCAGCCCCCAGCGGTCTGTAATATTCCGCCTCGGTGAACTTCTTGAAGTCGGTGTGTGCCAACTTCTGCACTATCGAAGGAGTTACTATTAGCGGCAGGTCGCTATATACATACTTGCCGCGCGTTTTCAGGGGCGATTCGGCGATGGTTTTCAGCATCTGCTTCGGAAACTTGCGTCCCAGATACAGGCTATCCGCCACTTGCAGCGGGAAGCGACGGGAGGAATGGTCTAAATACCACTTCTTAAGCGGCATGGCATTGCTGTCAACCGTCTGTCGCCAAAAACTGATGGTCGGCGTCAACCCTGACTGGTGGGCATACAGTTCGCGGAATGTTACATCGGCTTTGTCGGTTTTACGCCAGTCTTTCAGGATGTCCGATACGTGGCTGTCGAGATTTATCTTCTCCTCGTCATAAAGTTTCAGTATTGCAGGCAGTCCGGCGCTGACTTTTGTTACCGACGCCAGGTCGTACAGGTCGGTAGGGCGCACCGGTCGGATGCTGTCATAAGTTTGGAACCCGTATGCTCTGTGGAAGATGATTTTTCCGTTCTTGGCCACCAATACCTGACATCCGGGGAAAGCTCCGGCTTTGAGGCCGACCGCCACCACCGAATCGATGCCTGCCTGCAATCGCGCCGCACGGATGCCTGCTTCTTCGGGGATGGTGTATTTCAGGCGGTTGCGGTTGTGCGGTATGTCAAGGCCGTCGCCCGCATGGTATGTGCCCATGTCAACAGGCAAGCGCCCCAGCGTGTCGGCAACGGCGCCACCAAAGAGTAACTGCGCCGACAGCTCCTGCGTCAGGCGGCTGTCGCGCCAGGCCATTACCAATGCGGCAGGCTTGCCAACGGCAGCCGGAAACTGTTCCGGTGACACAAACAGGACTTCCACAGTCCGCTTCGATTCCAGCAGCCGGAACAGCAGGCTGTCATTGTCATTGCCGACGCGATGAACGCCCGCAATGACAAGGTTATATGGCTTGAGAAGTTTGTGCAGCGAATCAACGGTATGAGCAGTATATTCTGAACGTATATTTATATTCTTTACCGGCATATAGTTATCCAGCATTGCAGCAAACGGCGTCAGCGAATCCACGCCTACCGACAGGCATACAGGGGAGAGGCGGTCGAGCGCTACTAACGGGATAATTGAATCGCGGTTTTCAAGGACGGTCAGTGCGCGCTCTATCATACGGCGCTCGGCAAGCTCGTTGACCGCATGACTGTTGTACACGGAATCCACCCATATTTTCGGCGGCAACAGTGGCTGTGCGGTGGCGGCAGTTATGCACAACATGCCGGTTATCAGCAGGTTAACTGTCTTTTTCATTTTGATACGGTAATAAGAATTTCTTCAGCTCAATTAAGAGGGTTTCATTTTCGGCAGGAGTTCCCACAGTTATCCGCAGGCAGTCGTTGCAGAGGGCAATTTTGGAGCGGTCGCGTACGATGACGCCATTTTTGACCAACTCCAGATACACGCTGCGGGCGTTGTGGAGCTTGACCAACAGGAAGTTGGCATCGGAAGGGAATATGCGTTCCACGCCGGCGAGTGCAGCAAGCTCTGCCGACAGTTTGTCGCGTTCGCCGGTGAGCAGGGTTACCCATTCGTCTTTGCGCTGTTCGTGGGCGAGCAGTTCTAATGCTGTCTGCTGCGTGAGAATGTTCACGTTATACGGGTACTTTATTTTGTTGAGGATGGCGATGATTTCGGGGGCGGCGAAGGCCATTCCCAGCCGTATTCCGGCCATTCCCCAAGCCTTCGAGAAGGTCTGCAGTATCACGAGGTTGGGATATGCCTCCAAATCCGGCAGCAGGCTGGCCTGTGGTGCGAAGTCTATGTAGGCCTCGTCAACGATTGTCAGGCCCCCGAAACTGCGGACGATTTTCAGGATTTCGTCGCGGTTCAGCAGGTTGCCGGTGGGATTGTTGGGCGAGCAGAGAAACAGCAGTTTTGTGTGTGCATCGGTGGCGGCCAGCACATCAGCAGCCACGAGTTCATAGTCGGCGGTGAGCTGTACCTTGCGAAATTCCACATTTGCGATGTCGGCGGCTACTTCATACATGCCATAAGAGGGGGCTATTGACACGGCATTATCGGTGGCTGGCTCGCAGAAGGCGCGAAACAGCAGGTCTATCGGCTCGTCGCTACCCCCGCCCCCCAAAAACAGCTGCTCCCGGCGACAGTGTTTCAACAGGGCAATCCGCTCTTTCAGCCGCCATTGCAGCGGGTCCGGATACCGGTTATATGGCTGGTTATACGGATTCTCATTGGCGTCGAGAAACACCATCGCCTCCCCCGAAAATTCCGTCCGTGCTGACGAATACGGCTTTAACGCCGCTATATTTTTCCTGACTAATTGTTGCAGTTCCATCAATATCGTTTACAATCAAATTAATCCGCAAAACTACAAAAAGTTTCCCGAATGAATGTCTTTTTACATCGAAAATCCCCCTATTATTAATTCAGTGGATTGAACAGATGCAATGTTCACATTGTAATTTAGTTGCCGCTGCTGTCATTCAGACATTATAATATGTAATAAGACTGCCAAAACATGACATTATGACATGTAAACAAATATGGCAAAGTTTTTGTTTCGCGTAGGCCGTACAAAAAAAGTTTAATCAGTTAAAGAGAAATAAGATGGATGATAACAGCGCCATAAACAATACGAACCCGAATATGCAGGATGATACGGCAGAGGCCGTCGTGGATGCGGCATCCACAGCGGCCGATGATGTAACGGCAGACAGCAGTGCGGCCACGGAGGGGCAGGATGACATTGCCCGCATAGAAGCCGAGCGCGATGAGCTGAAAGATAAATATCTGCGTCTGCAGGCCGAATTTGACAACTTCCGCAAGCGGACACTTAAAGAGAAGATGGAACTGCTCAAATCGGGCGGCGAATCGGTTCTGAAGGCGGTCTTGCCGGTTATTGATGATTTCGACCGCGCGATAGTGGCCTTCGCCGACGACCCGGACGACGCCCCGCAAAAGCAGGGTATAATGCTGATTTACAACAAATTTCGTGATTTCCTGAAACATAACGGCGTTCACGAAATCGAAGCTGTCGGCACGGACTTTGACACAGACCTGCACGAGGCCATCACCAAAATTCCCGCTGCCGATGCGGCATTGAAGAACAAGGTGGTTGACATTATCCAGAAAGGATATATGCTCAATGACAAGGTCTTACGGTTCGCCAAAGTCGTTGTGGGCGAATAACCTAAAACGCAAATCAAGAGATGGAAAAAAGAGATTATTATGAGGTGCTTGGCGTTGGCAAAGACGCCACAGCGGAAGAGATAAAAAAGGCATACCGCAAAAAGGCATTGCAGTATCACCCCGACAAGAACCCCGGCGACAAGGAAGCGGAGGATAAATTTAAGGAAGCGGCGGAGGCCTACGAGGTGTTGAGCAATGCCCAGAAGAAGCAGCGCTATGACCAGTTCGGCCATGCCGGATTAGGCGGGGCGGCCGGAGGACAGGAAATGTCGATGGACGACATCTTCTCCATGTTCGGCGACATTTTCGGGGGCTTCAGCTTCGGGGGCGGACGCACCCGTTTCGGGGGATTCTCCAGTGGCGGCGGATATGCACGACGGGTGCACCGCGGCTCCGACCTGCGCCTGAAAGTTACGCTCACCTTAAGCGAAATTGACAAGGGCGTTGAGAAGAAATTGAAGCTGAAGAAATATGTCCCCTGCGAGCATTGCAAAGGCTCCGGCGCAAAAGATGCCGACTATCAGACCTGTACCCGTTGCAAGGGGACCGGCCACATTACACAGGTTACCAATACCGTATTCGGCCAGATGCAGCAGACCGGAATATGTCCGGAATGTGAAGGTGACGGCAAAATTATAAAGAACAAATGTCCACATTGTAACGGCGAAGGCGTTATTCGTGGGGAAGAAGTGGTGAGTGTGAAAATCCCTGCCGGAGTCGGCGAAAACATGCAACTGAACGTCGCCGGTAAGGGAAATGCAGGACGACGTAACGGCGTAAACGGAGACCTGTTAGTGGTTATTCAGGAAGAGGAACATCCGGACCTCATCCGCGATGGAAACAACCTTATATACAACATGTTTATCAGCTTCCCAGACTTCATCCTCGGCACCACATGTGAAATCCCCGCCGTTGACGGGAAAGTAAAGGTGAAAATCGAACCGAATACCCAGCCTGAAAAAATACTGCGCTTGCGGGGTAAAGGGCTGCCCGACATCAATGGCTACGGACGTGGAGACTTGCTCGTACGGGTTCACGCATCAATTCCGCAAAAAATCTCGACAGACGAGCGGAAACTCCTCGAAAAGCTGCAACAATCACCCAACTTCCAGCAGGGCAACAGCGTACAGAACAGGAACTTCTTTGATAAAGTCCGCGACTATTTTGACTGACCGGATAATACAGGAATATGAAAACGAAACAGGAGATAGTCGAGAATTGGTTGCCGCGCTACACCGGACGTCCATTAAACGAGTTCGGAGAATATATTCTGCTGACAAATTTTCAGCTGTATGTAGAGCTGTTTGCGCGGCGGTTTAGTGTGCCGATAGTTGGTGAAGACAAGAACATGCCCAATGCATCTGCTGACGGGCTGACAATCATCAATTTTGGCATGGGTAGCGCCAATGCGGCCACAATAATGGATTTACTGTGTGCCGTCGCGCCCCGTGCCGTACTGTTTTTGGGCAAATGTGGCGGACTGAAAGGCGAAAATTCGCTGGGCGACCTCATCCTGCCCATCGCCGCAATCCGCAGTGAAGGCACCTCAAACGACTATTTGCCGCCGGAGATACCCGCATTGCCGGCGTTCAGCCTGCAACAGGCCGTCTCGGAATCTATCCGCGAAAACAGGAAAGACTATTGGACAGGGGTGGTCTATACCACTAACCGCCGCGTGTGGGAATATGACGAGCGGCTGAAAAAATACCTGCTGAAAACCCGCGCCTGCGCAGTGGACATGGAGACCGCCACCATCTTCACCGTGGGATTCGCCAACAAAATCCCCAGCGGCGCACTGCTGCTCGTCTCCGACCAGCCGATGATTTCTACCGGCATCAAGACCGACGCCAGCGACCGCAAAGTTACCGCCGACTTCGTGGAAAGCCATCTCAATATTGGCATCGATGCGCTGCTCGAAATAAAAAATAACGGGCGCTCAGTAAGACACCTCAAATTTTAACCGAAAAATCCGGCATTTATGGCAGCAACAACATTTGAAAGTATTATGACACAGCTGAAGAAGAAAGAATACCGGCCTGTCTATCTTCTTCAGGGCGAGGAACCGTATTTTATCGACTTGATTTCCGACTACATCGCCGAGCACGTGCTGACGCCTGACGAGCAGGAATTTGACAGGCATATTCTGTATGGCAAGGACAGCAGCGCCGAAAAGCTGCTGACATATGCACGGCAATTCCCCATTGTTGCCAAACACAGCGTGGTTATTCTCAGAGAGGCACAGGAAATGCGACCCTCTCCCAACCGCCCCGCGATTGCCGAATTGGAGAAACTCGCGTCATATTTCGCCAAACCACCGGAAAAAACCATCCTAGTTATATGCTACAAATATGGCACTGTTGACGGCCGTAAGGCCTTCGTAAAAGATATCGGCAAAAATGGCGTACTGTTTGAATCAAAAAAGCTGTACGAGAACAAACTGCCGGACTGGATAATTAACTGTGTTAAGGAACGGCATTACAGCATTGACCCGGCTGCGGCCAGCATCATGGCCGACTATCTCGGCTCCGACCTGAGCAAAATAGTCGGACAGATAGAAAAACTTCTGGTTGCCCTGCCCAAAGGCGTCAAACAAATCAAGCCCGCGGATGTGGAGAAAAATATCGGTATCAGCAATGAATACAGTATCTTTGAGCTGCAAAACGCACTTGGAACGCGCAATATCCTGAAAGCCAACCGCATCATAAACTACTATGCTGCGAATCCCAAAGCGAATCCCATTCAGATGGTCATCCCTGTGCTGTACAGTTATTTCTTAAAATTGCTGAAATATCACTTTCTGGAAAATAAAAATACTGCAGCGTCGGCACTCGGTATTCCCCCATTCAAGCTGGGGGAGTTTATAGCAGCGACACAGCGGTATTCTACCTACAAGACGGTGGAAATAATGGCGCTGTTGCGGGATGCCGACATAAAATCGAAAGGCGGCGGCGGAAACAACATTAGCGATGGCGACATCATGAAAGAACTCGTTTTTAAAATACTGCACTGATGTTATTAATACTGCTCATAGCCTCTACTGTTCTGATTTCATACATGGCGTTCAACAACCGCGAATTGTTTGACAGGCTGAAATTCAACCCTTGGGCAGTCGTTCACCGGCGGGAATACTACAGGCTGCTGACCCATGGCTTTGTCCACATTGGGTGGGAACATTTGCTTATCAACATGCTGGTGCTGTATTCTTTCGGGAAGGCGGTGATTGGGCAGTTCGTGGCGCTGTGGGGCAGCAAGAGTTCGCTGTATTTCATCCTGCTGTATGTCGGCGGCCTGCTCGCTTCCAACATCATTGCACTGCGGCGGCATAAAGACGATGCCGGCTACAACGCGGTGGGGGCGTCGGGGGCAGTATCGTCGGTGCTGTTTGCCGCGATATTTTTCAACCCGTGGAACAGGGTCTATTTCTTCGGGATACTGCCGATTCCGGGCATCATCTTTGCCGTGCTGTATCTGCTATATTCGGGATATATGAGTCGTCGCGTCCACGACGCCATTGCCCACGATGCGCACCTGCTCGGCGCCATATTCGGGTTTCTGTTTCCCATCCTGCTCGATGCACGGCTGCTCCCCGCGTTCTTGCGGGCTTTATTGAATTTATAAGTACATCAATTTGACTGTTTGCATTTTTTAACGCTTTACCAATAGAAAAAAAGCGTATTTTTGCAGTTAATATAGTTTTTCAGATGAAGATAGCTGTTTTACCCGGCGACGGGATAGGGCCTGAGATAATGGAGCAGGCCATCAAGACGGTACAGGCCGTTGCCAACAAGTATAATCACGAGTTGAGTTATGAATACGGGCTGACCGGCGCCACGGCCATAGAGCGTGTTGGCGAGCCATATCCGGAGGTTACACACCGGCTGTGCATGGAATCGGATGCGGTGCTGTTTGGCGCCATCGGAGACCCGAAATACGATAACAATCCCAAGGCTACCGTGCGCCCCGAGCAGGGCTTGCTGGCCATGCGCAAGCAGCTCGGCCTCTATGCCAATATCCGTCCCGTGCAGACGTTTGAATCGCTGCTGCACAAGTCGCCTCTGCGCCGCGAACTGGTTGAAGGCGCCGACTTTGTGGCCATCCGCGAGCTCACCGGCGGCATCTATTTCGGCGATAAGGGCCGCCGCGACAATGGAAATACCGCCTTCGACACGTGCACTTATACCCGCACCGAAGTGGAACGAATCCTCAAACTCGGCTACGAATTTGCCCAAAAACGCCGCCGCAAACTCACCGTTGTCGATAAGGCCAACGTGCTGGAAAGCTCCCGCCTCTGGCGCGAAACGGCCCAGGAAATGGCAAAAAAATATCCCGACGTAACCACCGAATATATGTTCGTGGACAACGCCGCAATGCAAATTATCCAATGGCCGAAAAACTTCGACGTGATGGTTACCGAAAACATGTTCGGAGACATCCTCACCGACGAGGCCAGCGTTATTACCGGCTCGCTGGGGCTGCTGCCTTCCGCCTCCATCGGGATTCATACTTCCGTGTTCGAGCCTATACATGGCTCATATCCGCAGGCCGCAGGAAAGAATATCGCCAATCCGGTCGCCACAATTCTGTCGGCGGCCATGATGTTTGAATATGCCTTTAACATGCCCGAAGAAGGCGCCCTGATTCGCGACGCGGTGGCCGCATCAATGGCGGCGGGTATTGCAACGGTGGACATCGCTGCCGACAAACCCAGCAGCACATCACAGGTGGGTGACTGGATTGCAGAATATATCGCCATGAAATGAATACAAGTTTATAATGGCAATCATTAAATCGCTCAACGGCAAGACCCCGAAAATCGGCGCCAATTGCTTCCTCGCCGAAACCGCCGTCATCATCGGCGACGTGGAAATCGGCGACAATTGCAGCATCTGGTACAATGCCGTGCTGCGCGGCGACGTTCATTATATCCGCATCGGCAACAACAGCAATGTCCAGGACGGCGCAATAATTCACGGCACCTACAAAAAATCGCCCACCAACATCGGCAATTTCGTTACTATTGCTCACGGCGCCACAATCCATGGCTGCACAATCCACGACAATGTGGAAGTGGGTATGCGTGCCATCGTGCTTGACGATGCGGAGATAGAATCGGACGTCATCATCGGCGCCGGTGCGGTGGTAACAAAGGGCACAAAAGTGGAAGGCGGCGCCGTGTATGCCGGAATCCCCGCCCGCAAGATTAAAGAGCTCAGCCCACAGCTCCGCGACGGCGAGTTGCGTCGCATAGCCCAGGCCTACAGCATGTATGCAGACTGGTATAAAGAGCCGGAGCAGTAATAAACTGTTCAGATGTTGACTTCTAACGGGCAGTTCATTGCTGTAAACCAGTTAGTTACCTGAATCTTATTCACATTATCGGGGCAAAAGAACTGTCGTGCTACGTTTTGTGTGAGACGGAACTGAGCGCCGCCGATAGAGGCCGTAACGGGTAATGAGCTTTTATTCGTTATTTCGAGGCGTCCGGCGCTCACGGTTTTTACAGTTACCGATGCTTTAAACAGGGCCGTCATCCATGGCTCGCGGCCCCACAGCGTATCGGCGGCCCATGCGACTGTTCGGCGGGCAAACATCGCCTCTTTTATGCTGTCAAGAGTGCGCTCTTTGGCCAGCACGAGGGTTATGGGGCGTTGCAGGCTGTGCAGGCCATACAGGCTCAGCTCCGATTCATGGATGTCGCTGTTGGCAAACAGGGCTAAATCATACTTGTTACACCAGTCGGACACTACCGGATAATACTCGTCATAGTTGAATATTTCCACCCCATGCAGCCATCCGTTTTTCCAGGCATCGATATGCTCGTCGGTGAACCGCAACGGGGCGCCGTTGCCTATCTGGGCTTCCCAGCCCGGATGGTTCCACAGCAGGAACGCGCCCTGTTCGGCGGCCACCTGTAACATCCTGCGCCAGTCGTCAACGGCGGCGGCGATGGGGTTTATGTCAGTGGCAAACAGCGCGTTGAAGTGGCCGGGAGGCATTTGTCCTTTCGTGATTTCTGTTCCGCGAACCAGCAACAGTTTTTTCTTCTCGGCTTCCGGCAGGGCGATTTCGTAGGCCATATTATGGTTTGAGCCCTGCTCTCCGGCTAATTTCCACTTTCCGCCGCCGCTGAAAAAGGGGCGGTATTCGATATGGTCGGTAATAGCGATGACGTCTAATCCGTTCAGCACGGCCTCGTGTACGCGGTCAACCGGCATCACGGCGCCATCGGAGAACAGCGTGTGAATATGGAAATCGCCTTTCAGTACGCGGTATCCTTCGACGTCAGGTATGTCAATCTTCCGCGGCTCTGATGGTCCATTATGGACATGCGACATCTTTATCGTATATGTGTTGGCAGTTGCTTCCTGCCCTTGCACCTGCTTTTTGTCTTTTTTATCCTGCCCTTCGGCGCCGAACATCGGCAACCACGCTGCGGAGGCGCCCACAGCGACAGTACTTCTCAAAAATTCGCGACGGTTATACATATTCAGTCTGCTTTAAACAATTCGTCAAGTTGTTGATAAAATTCTTCCGATTCACCCACAAATACCTGTATCACTTTGTAATCGGGGCTGATAATTATTTTTGTGGGGTAGCCTTCCACCTCGTAGAGTGTTGGCAGGTCTTTATCAGGGTCTGCCGCCTGCGGGTTAAACAGTTGTGTCCACGTGAGGCCGTTTTCTTCCACCGCAGCCCGCCATTTGTCCTCGGTGTCGCGGCAGGCAATCCCCACGAACTCTACCTGCGACTTGTATTTATCATAATATTCTTTCATTTTTGGGTAGCCGCGTATGCACCAGATGCACCAGCTGCCCCAGAAGTCGAGTACTATATGCTTGCCTTTAATGCTTTTCAGCGATACGTCTTTGCCCTTGATGTTCTCCAGCGTAAAATCGGGGGCATCGGCGCCCGCCTTTATCTGCTTATTTGCCAGCTTTTCACGTTCTGCGTTGCGCATGTATAACATTTGTTCTAAAACAGCTTTAAACATTCCATTCCTGACATTGGGGAGCAGTGCATGATAGTTGTCTTCAAACTCACCCAAATCGCTGTTCTTCATCAGGAAATAGCCCGACAGCTCCGATTCGGGATGCTGTTTGATATATTCCAGATTATTAACATGTATTTTGGAGCGCACAGCTCTCCACTGATTGTATAATACCATCTGGTCAGTACCGTCGGCTGCGGCTTCAAAGCGGGCGAAAATACTGTCGGCCTGCAGGTTAAGGGCTTTGTTCTTTGCCCGTTCAATTGCTAAGTCGGAACTGATAGCCGAGCCGGTAACCGAATAGTTGATATAATTGCCGTCGAAACTGCCGGTTATCTGTATTATCGTGGGGCGCGGGACAAGCAGTTCCGCCGAGAGGTTGTCGAGGGCATAGCTGCTGGAACCGGTACGCGCCTGCGCCGGAATAAAATACAGGATGATGTTAGTGTCGCGCGGCTGAAGCGGATAGGAAAACCTGTCGCGGGATGCCATTAAGGTGTCGTATTCGGGGTCATCGTAGGAGAGACTCACCCGTATAACGAACACCGTGTCGTTGCCCAGCCCTTTGATGTCGGCAGTTATAGCCGGTTGCTGACTGCATGATGCCAGCATTGCGGCGGTAATGATGCCCGCTACCGCCAAACGGGTTAAAAAAAATCGTTTCATATTTTATAAGAGTTATAATAAAATACAAAGATAACGCTTTTTTTGCTGCTGAAAAAAAAGCCCCGCAAAAAATTGCAGGGCTTGGCGGCATATTTCTAATACTTAAAATTTATTCGTTTTGCAGGATAAACTTTACCGGCACCTGATAGGTAACGCGGACGGCCTTGTTACGTTGTTTGCCGGGTTTCCATTTGGGCATAGAACTGACCACGCGCACGGCTTCCTTTTCTAAGGAGGGGTCGGGACCGCGCAGGACAGTGGCATTGGTAACGCTACCGTCTTTCTCGACGACAAACTGCACATAAACCGTACCCTGTACGCCATTTTCCTGGGCAATAACCGGATATTTGGTGTTGGAGCCCAGCCATTTGATGAGCGCAGCCTGTCCACCTGGAAATTCCGGCATCTCTTCTACTATCTGGAAGATTTCGTTGTCTTCAACGACTTCTTCCTTCGCTTTAATGACCGGTTTAACGTCGATGATAGTGCTCTCGTCAGCTTCGGAATCGTCTAACTGCATTTCGTTGTCGATGTCGGTTTGGTCGTCAACGATGTTAAGCACTTCGACGCTCTGCTGAGGCGGGGGCGGGGGGATTTCCTCTGCCCGTGTGATGGGGATGATTTCCTCCTCGACAGCTTCGGCGGTCAGCTCGCCCAGCGAGGCAACCTGTGTATTGCGGCTTTTCCATTCAAAGCCTGCCAGACTGATACCCAGCGCTATGACTAATCCGGCAGCGACAAATGTCGTCCGTTTGTTCTCAAGGTCTGCTTTTACGGATTTCTTTAATTCCATATCTACTTATTATTTAAAGGTTCTACTTAATTATAATCAACTCACAAATGAGAATGTAAAATTACTGCTATTTTGAATATGATGTACTTTTTCGATGAAAAAATCACAATTTCTTCACATTGTTTTTAATACAAAGTTAACCGGTACGGTGAAATAGACACGGACGGGCTTCCCCCTCTGTGTTCCGGGCTTCCATCGGGACATCTGTTTGACCACCCGCAAGGCTTCCGCGTCAAGTAAGGGGTCAATGCTGCGATAGACCTGCGCGTCAGTGATGCTTCCGTCGGTCTCGACGACAAACTTGATGATTACTTTTCCGAAGGCGCCGTTGTCGCGGGCCACTGACGGATACTTGACGGTTGCGGCGAGGAAGTGGTTGAGTGCGGCGGCCCCGCCGGGAAATTCCGGCATCTCTTCGGCCACAACTAACGGCATGTCGTCAGTTGGCAGTTCGGTAATCGGGCTTCTGACGGGGACAATCATGATTGGGGCGTCAAGTTCCTGCCCGTCTATCCGCATGGCATCGTCTGGCCCGTCAAAGACGTCATCAACGATATTGAGGATGGAAACCGCAGACGGTGGCGGCATCTCCTGCTGTGGTGGCGGCGTAACCGGTATCCACAGCTCGTCTTCCGGCCCGCTGACAACGGTACCCATGGTTACTATCGCGCCTGTCCCCTGCGTGGTATGCTCGAATGCGGCCAGACTGAAGCCTATGGCTGTTACTAAGCCAAGACATAAAAATGTACGCCGATTCCCGTCCAGGTCAGCGCTCGTTGTTTTTTTAGCGTTCATGGCACAAAGTTTAATTCATATAAAGTTAATAATTCTGTCTGTTTTTACTTCAAAACAAAAATCGCGCCACATTTTTCACTTTTTCGGTACAACTAAAAAAAAAAAAATCTACTTTTGCAGCGTCAAAGAAAATGACGCGGGGAATTAGCTCAGTTGGCTAGAGCGTTTGACTGGCAGTCAAGAGGCCAGGGGTTCGACTCCCCTATTCTCCACCGCTGTTTAGCAGCAAATAATGATTAACCGCATAAGCGAGCGCCAGAGGGGTGCTCGCTTTTTTTATGCCTGAAAATTTCATGCGTTACAGCGCCCCGTTAATCAATTAACAGGGCGCTGTTGTGCGATTATTGAGCCTTTTTATTCTTCCTGATATAAAGGTTGTTGTTTTCCCATTTGTTTTTGAGAGGATAGACGCGGTATTTCCACGCTTCTTTCTCGAATATTTCGGCTAATTTCTTCACTTTTTCGGGCAATTTCCCAGTCTGTTTCAGAGTTCGGATAGTTCTGAATTTCTATGCCGCTTTTATTTTTTGCCGGATTGCTGGCATTGTAGCTGGTAACATAGTTGCCGCCACCATTGGGGTTTACCAATGAGATATAAAAGAACCAATGGTATAAACCCCGTTAACGTCGGCAGTAACCCCGCGCGGGCTGCCTTTTGCCACAACCGTTGCCCCGGGAAGCGGCGCATTGTGCTCATCGGTAACAAGTCCCATGACCGTCAGACCATTCCGGGCTACAGCCTCGTATGCGGTACCAGTAAACAGCAGCAGCATTATTCCGTAAAGAAAAATTTTTTGTACGCTACTGCCCGAAAAGAAGCATCGTATTAAAAAAAATACTATTTTTGCCATGTGTTTCAAATAATTGATTCAGATTAATGATGCTCTCCGCCGCCAAATTATGCATGCTCGACGGCGGAAGCATCTTTTTTTACACTGCAGTAATAGCCACATCCCAAGCGCCCGTTAATACCATAATCAAGGTGTTTTACATAAGTATTTTTATATATAACCACAAATGACTATCTGTATAACGACCTGCATGTGTCCCGCTATGGACGGAATGTTGATAGAAAGGTTTGTAATGTTCTTTTGAAGTCAACGGTGTGGATAATGGCCGTGATAGCAGAACTTTCGACAGGCGAGGGTATGGGGAGAGGCAAAAAAAAACCGTCTTTGGACGGTCTTTTTTTTCTTTATGCTTCACTCTGTTATTCGGCAGTAGCTTCCGGCGCTTCGGCGTTTTCTGCCTGTGCGGCTTCTTCTGCGGCCTTAGCGGCGGCTTTAGCTTCCTTTTCGGCTTTAACGATGGCTTCGCGTTCAGCCTTTGCAGCGGCTTCTTCTGCGGCCTTGGCGGCAGCTTCGGCAGCTTTAGCGGCGGCTTCTTCTGCGGCTTTTGCAGCAAATACGGCTTTGCGGGCCTCATTGACCTTCTTTTCGGCGGCCAACTGCTCGCGCTTGCGCGACAGCTCCTCGTTAGTGATTTGCGCCTGCTGCCCCCTGATTTTGGCTTCCTTTTCGGCAAGCCATTTCTGGAAACGTACTTCGGCTTCTTCTTCCGAGAAAACGCCCTTGGTTACGCCGCCGAGAAGATGCTTCTTATAAAGGACACCTTTCTTCGACAGGATGTTGCGCACTGTGTCGGTGGGTTGAGCCCCGACAGTGAGCCATGATAGCGCTTTGTCAAAATCAAGTTCGATCGTGCCCGGATTAGTGTTGGGGTTGTATGACCCAATCCTTTCAATGAAACGACCATCTCGTGGTGACCGGCTATCAGCTACCACAATGTGGTAATACGGATAACGTTTGCGACCATGTCGCTGTAATCTGATTTTAGCTGGCATTGAAATTTAATTTAAATCATTAATTAATTATGCGGCGCAAAGATAATATTTTCTCCCGAAATGATGTTCCGTTTTTCTTTAATTCTTAACTTTGCGGCGAAAATTTGAAAACGATGAAGAATTTAGTAATAAAAACTTTAACAGTAAGCATACTTAGCGCCTGCTTCGCATGTGCCGACGAGCCTGTAAACAGTGAAATACTTGGCTATGCCTTTGTTATATCCAAACTGAACGCCACCTCCGATACCGTGTTCGGAGTGGGCATCAATACCATGACCAATAAGGACTTCTCCCGCGTTACAGTAACATCGGGCGACAACAGTGTTTATGAATTGCAGCCCTATAATGGACATACATACAATTTCTATTATGAGACGCCCGACAATGAGTTCATCCGTTTTGAACCCTATTTTGGCAAATACTACTTTAAATATACCCTGACTACCGGCGAACAGTTTTCCGATTCGTCGGATGTGGTGCGGGCGATAGTCTATCCTGCCGACATTACCGAGTGTGCCTACAATACCGAATCGAACAACGTTCAGCTGAAATGGAACCGCATTGAGAACGCCAATTTTATCGTGATATTCCTGCTCAATGGCAACGGGGAAGTGGTTTATGCCTCCAAAAGCCTGGCCGGAACCACTGTCTCGGCGACAATTGCCGCCTCCGGTACGGGCTGGCAGTTCGAAGTGAAACCGGAAGCCGGAGCGCAGTACACCGTTCAGGTAAAAGCCTTCCGCAATAAGGCCAACTCGACAGTGGAAATTGTGCAGGGCGAATCTGTTGTCGAGCGCAAAATCACTTGGGGACAATAATCTGTATTACAATTAATTATATATATCGATTCATGATTTTAAAGGAACAGCTTAGAGAGCTTGTTGAGCGCCGGGATGCGCTGAGGGGGTATCTTTGACTACGACGTCAAGATACTGCAATTAAAAGAAGAAGAACTCAAAACTCAGGCGCCGGATTTCTGGACTAATCCGAAAACGGCCGAAGAACAGATGAAAAAAATCGGCGAGCTGAAATTCTGGACCACCGGTGTGGATGAAATTAGCCGCAGTTTGGACGACCTTTCCGTATTATACGAATTTTTCGAGGCGGGCGAGGCGGAGGAAGCTGACGTTACTGCCCAATATGATGTTACGCTGTCGCTTATTGAGCAGTTGGAAACTAAAAATATGCTGCGTCTTGAGGAAGACAAACTCGGTGCGGCGCTGAAAATCAACTCCGGTGCAGGCGGCACCGAATCGCAGGATTGGGCAGAGATGCTCTTCCGCATGTATTCTCATTGGGCGGAACGACAGGGCTACAAGACCGCTGTAACCAACCTGCAAAACGGCGACGAAGCGGGTATCAAGACCGTCAGCCTGCAAATAGAGGGCGATTATGCCTTCGGGTACCTCAAAGGCGAAAACGGCGTCCACCGCTTAGTGCGCGTGTCGCCCTACAATGCGCAGGGCAAGCGCATGACCTCGTTTGCCTCCGTAGCTGTGGTGCCCTTAGTTGACGATTCCATAGAAATTGACGTCAATCCGGCGGACATCACCTGGGACACGTTCCGCTCCAGCGGCGCCGGCGGCCAAAACGTCAACAAGGTGGAAACAGGCGTCCGCCTGCACTACACCTACCACGACCCCGATTCCGGCTCGGAAGAGGAAATTATCATCGAAAATACCGAAAGCCGTTCACAGTTCGGCAATAAGGACAACGCCATACGCCTGCTCAAATCGCAGCTGTATGAAAAGGAATTGGACCGCCGCCGTCGTGCCCAGAACAAAATAGAAGCCGGAAAGAAAAAAATCGAATGGGGCTCGCAAATCCGCAGCTACGTATTCGACGACAGACGGGTGAAAGACCACCGCACAAACTTCCAAACTTCTAACGTGCAGGCAGTTATGGACGGCGGCATCGACGGTTTCATCAAAGCTTATCTGATGGAGTTCGGCGGAAGCTGATTGCCCGTTCAGAATACAGTTATCAAAAGGTAATTTCGTAATACTTGAATTATATGAGAGCATTGTTATCGCTTTTATTGGTTGGCGTACTTGCAGGCTGTGCCGCCACGCCCCAGTCGGGCTATGACGTGGCGGCGTTTGTCTGGCCTGCCTATTTCGACGAGCCGCGCTTCCGCGATATAGGCGTATTTCCCGACGGCAAAGGTGAATGGGAGTCCATATACAACGCCAAGCCCAAGTTCGACGGGCACAAGCAGCCCCGCGTACCGCTGTGGGGCTACCTTGACGAGGCAAGCCCCAAAACGCAGGAACGTATCATTAAAACTGCCCTGAAATATGGCGTCAATACGTTCATCTTCGACTGGTACTGGTACGACAACCGTCCGTTCCTCGAAGACGTGCTGAACAAAGGCTTTCTTCGGGCGAAGAACAACCTCAAGGCGAAGTTCTATCTGATGTGGGCAAATCATACCCATAATTCCTACTTAGACTATACCAACCCCGACAAGAGCAAGGTCTATTGGCAGGGCGGGGTCAGTCGCGAGGTGTTCGACGGCTTTTGCGCTCATCTTATTAACGACTACTTCAAACGCCCTAATTACTACCGCATTGACG
>JAISSS010000040.1 GCA_031272965.1 Bacteroidales bacterium
TCCATGACTGCCCCATGACGGAGGACGACATCTTTATCATCCGTCCGATAGAGGGCGCCCAGTTCCAGAGGTCTTTTTGGCGTTTGAGGAAGGCTTGTCCCTTTTCTTTTGCGGGCGCGGTGATGAGCGCGAGCGAGTAGTCCTGTCCGCGCGACCATGACTTGACGCCTATTTCGCGTTTCCAGGTGGGGCGCACGACGAGCATGGTAATCTCCGAGTAGGAGAACTCTCCCCGCGCGTTGTCATCCACT
The DNA here is from genome assembly GCA_031272965.1 of Bacteroidales bacterium. Taxonomy (GTDB): domain Bacteria; phylum Bacteroidota; class Bacteroidia; order Bacteroidales; family Prolixibacteraceae; genus JAISSS01. The sequence continues at coordinate 252 of JAISSS010000040.1, forward strand.
TTGCGGATGATTTCTTCGGCTGTCGGTTCCTGTCCAATGACGGCTACCGAGCAGTAAATCAGTAACAATAAGCAATTAAGATACCTCATAACTCTTTTTTTTTATTTTTAGTATTACTCTAAGGTTGGGGCAAAGTTAATAATTTTTCCCTTTGCATTGCCAATCGAATTGAATGGCGAATTCCGGGCGAGAGTGTCTCCATGTATCGCTGTTCGGTCAGCAAGCGGATTTCGTTTATAAGGTCGGGATATTTGCGGGCGATTTTCAGCAGTATTTTAAAGGCATAACAACGGACGCCCGATGCGGAACGCAGGTCTTCCCAAATAGTTGTGCAGATGTCGAACAGCCGACTTTCATCGACGCCGTCAATTTCCATTCGCTGGAGAATCATCAGGAAGAGTCGTTTTTGGCTTTCTCCAACGTTCGGTAGCATGCCAATCATACGGGGGACATGGGGGCGAACTTTCCTGTCATTGTCGGCCATCACAGATTCCAGCAGCCATGCCGCCCGCCATGCCGCCGACGCACTGTCTGACAACGCTAACATAATAATATTGTTGATACAGCCAGGATTGTTATGCACGTATGCTATCATGTCGTGTTTTCGGCCTGACAATAATATTTGTCCAAGTTCCATAATTTTTTTCCGCAAATATAGTTTTTTTTCGTTGAAGTGCGTAATTCCGATTGATTATACAGGATTTTGTCAGTCAACATGGCGGGATAGACGATGTTGTGGGAAGTATGTTTGGTAATCGTTAATCAGTGCTCGGAATCAAAAGTCTCTGCGCGACACGGAAAAAGCAGGAAGAAAATGGTTTCCTTCCTGCTTTCATCGTGTATGAATTGAACAAAAGCTAATTAATATAAGCGGTATTAATAGTTGTCTAATGCTTCGATTTGTTTGAGCAGTTCTGCTTTAGTAGTCTGAATCATCTCCAGGCTGTCGAAGGTGTCGGTGGTTCCGGTGGTTACTGTTTTTGTGGCGTAGTAATATTTTCCGCCTTTGACGGCCATTGCCAGCAACTTGGCGGTTACGCCGGAGGGAATACTTTGTTCGTAGCTCATCAGGCCTTTCTTGTCGGCTGTGATGTTGTAAAATTCGGCTACGCTGAGTACGCCTTCCACTTTAAAGTAGAGCAGGATGTCGTCTGGCGAAGTGGTCTTTCCTGTGAAGGTAACAGAGTAGGTAATGGCGCCGTTTGTCTGCGCAAGACTCCAGAGTATGTCGCAGTTGTAGAGGCCGGCCTTGTCGAAGGAGAAAGTGAAGCCGCCATTGTTTGCCCATGCCTGACTGCCTTTGCGGTCTTGATTGATGGCACCGGTGTCAACGTCGGTAACGTCTGTCCATTCAAACTCATCGCCTTCGGCGCCGGAGTTGTACCAGATTTCGGTTTGTGTCCAGTCGTCTTTGTCGGTGGGCACAGTTGCGGTAATCCAGCTTGCGAAGTTCTGGTCAACAGGCTGACCGTTAACCAATACGGTGAAGTTGAAGAAGCCGTCGGAAATCATGTAGTCTTTACCGTATCCGCCGTGGTAGTTGGTGTTTGTTCCGGCCAGGATTATGTCGCTGGGTTTGCTGAAAGTTTCTATTTCCAGTGTGTAGGGGCCGGTAACAGGGACGCCGTTTTGCGTGAAGGCGCCTGCGGGGATTTGGAAAGTGAAGCCGTTGGCGTCAACCGTCTGGGCGACATCTCCCGTTCCCGTGAAAGTTTTTTTGGTGCGTCCGGCGACCTCGGCGAAGAAGTCGTCGATATTGTAGTTGGGGTCATATACGGTAACGGAGATTTTCTTTGTGAATCCGGCGGCTGTTACCGTAATGTCAGTGGTTCCGGTGCCTACACCGGTGATGGTGCCGTCAGCGGCGACCGCTGCGACATTCGGGTCTGCAGAGGCCCACTCGAAGAAAGATACCGAGCAGCCTTCCGGCTCCGCTGTGGCCAAGAGTTTCAGGGTCTGTCCCATGTCTATTTCAATGGGGCCTGATTGGCTTAACTTGATGTCTGTCAAGGAAGAAATAATATCTCCGTTGTCAGCGTCATCCTTGCATGCAAATAATACACACGCGCTAATTACAGTCAAAAAAAGTAATCGTTTCATTGTTCAAAAAATTTTGTTATTGAATAAAAGTATTTAATTTAAGGCTATACAGACAACTGCCTGCTCATCGAACCTCAGTATTTCAAACTTCAGTTTCTGATTAGCCGCTGCCAATCTCACCTTTGGTTGGCATTTTTTGTTAAGGTCAACCGTAATATCTCCAACAAAAAACGTGCCGAAAGTTTCCGGTTTAGAAAAAATGTTCGAAATTTTATACAGCGCTTCTTTTATACACCAATAGATGCCATGCCCGTCGGGTATTTTGCGGGCATTGATACGTTCATTTTCGGAAAGATACTTATGTTCGACACGAATGAAATTCCTGTTCATATTTTCGATGTCCAGTCCCACAGGGGCAGAGCGGCCGAGCAGGATGCCTGCAATACGGTTGGAATGGCTCACGCTGATGTGGCGATATCGCGGGTCATCGATATGTGGTTCGCCATGGGGCCCGTGTGAATAGCGGTGCAGGTCGCATCCTGCGGCGCACAACAGCAGGCGTGTGGCCAGCAGCTCGCGTCGGCGCCGCTGACTGCGTATTTCGCTGACGTCAGCGAAAGCGGGGGGCAACAGGAGCGCCATCTCGTCGGGCGTTTCCGACATATCCCATAGCAGCAGGGCGCTGTCGGGCAATATTCGCTTCAATAGCAACGGCATCTTAGCGGGTATTAATGACTACCTTAATTTTCTGGATACGGCGGCGGTCAACGGCGGCGATACCGAAGCTCAGGTCTTTGTAGTTGATGACCTCATCCTGCAGGGGAATATCGCCCTTGAGTTCAAGGATAAATCCTGCCAGAGTATCGGCTTCTCCGCGGCTGTCGGCGAAGTATTCCGCATCAATACCTGTGAGTTTGCAGAAATCGGGCAGTTGAATCTGGCCGTCGCAGAGCCATGTGTTGTCGTTGAGTTGGGTGCTGACGTGCTCTTCCTCGTCTGATTCGTCCATGATGTCGCCCACTATCTCTTCGAGGATGTCTTCGAGCGTAACGATGCCGGAACTGCCGCCATACTCGTCAACTACGACGGCAATATGCACCTGGTTTTTCTGAAATTCTTCCAGCAGCACGTCAATTTTTTTGGTTTCAGGCACGAAGAATGGCGGACGTATAACTGTTTGCCATTCAAAGCCTTCCTTTTCGGGCAAATAAGGCAGCAGGTCTTTAATAAACAGGATTCCTTTGATACTGTCGAAGGAACCGTCATAAACGGGCATGCGCGAATAGCCCGATTCATTGATGGCTGCAACAAGGTCTCCGAATGAGGTTTTGATGTCAACAGCTACAACATTAACGCGCGGCTGCATGATTTCAGAGACGTTTTTATTGCCGAAACGCACTATTCCGGCCAATATATCGCGGTCTTCGTAGGGGTTATTGTCGGCGCTCAGGTTCAGCGCTTCGGTAAGCTCGTCTAACGAGATGTTCTGGGAATGGTTGTGCAGCCGCTTTTCGATGAAAGATGTATGCGACAGCATATTAGACAGCGGGCGCAGCAACAGCCCCGTTACCTGCAGCAACCGTGCAGTTGCGGTGGCCATACCCGCCGGATGCCGCATGGCAAACGACTTCGGCAATACTTCTCCAAACATGAACACATAGACAACCATAATAATGAATAAAAGTACACACCAAACAATGCCCGTACTTGCAAAAAACCGCATGAGTATGCAGATAAGAGAAACGATAACTGTTGTTTGCAGCAGACAGTCGGCTATCAATATGGTTGACAGCAATCTTTTGGGATTGTCTATATTTTTCAATATCACCCGCATACGACGGTGATTTTCAGGCAACAGTTTTTTTAAGTCGAAAGAGAAATATGCCTGCTCTGCACCTGCGGTCAGGAACAGCACCGCTGTCAACGCAACGGTTACTCCTGCCCACATTATGGCGGCAGGAGCAATTGCCAGAATATAAACAGCTGATTCACAGCTGCATATAAGAGGAACAGTATCCAAAATGCTCAGTTAAGTTACTAAAATGGCAGGTCGTCTTCCGGATTTGATTCTTCCATTTCCGGGGCCTGTAACGGATACTGTGGAGCCTGTGCTTGCGGAGTAGTCTGTGATGCAGCTTGGGGCGGAGCAGGGGGGAACGGCGCACCGGCACCAATTCCACCGCTTTGAGCGCTTTTAGACGACAGCATTTCCATTGTATCTACATAAACCTCGGTCGTGTAATGCTTCACTCCGGCAGCATCATCCCATGAACGGGTACGCAGGCGGCCTTCCACATACAGCTTGTCACCTTTCTTAACATACTGTTCAACGATTTCAGCAAGTTTACGCCAGAAAATCAGCGTATGCCATTCTGTTTGGGTAACTCTGTCCCCCGTCTGTGCGGTGTATGTTTCGCTGGTCGCCAATGTCAGGCGCGCTACAGCAACTCCTTTATCCAAGTGCTTGACTTCCGGGTCTCGCCCCGCATTTCCAACTAAAATTACTTTGTTAATTCCCATGTTTTCTATTATTTAAAAACGGCGCAATATACGATGTTATTTTTGAACTGCCAAATATTCAGCGCAAAAAAGATGCTGCATGAATCCCGCGGATGTTTATTTGCTGGAAATTTTTCACATTTTTTGCCGTTTTATCGGGTATTATCGGGCAGTTTTCGTCATTACCCTGTATTGATATATTGTTAGCAAATAGTTAACAATTCACTGTTTATAGCAGTCCGCTACGGCGCAGCAGGGCATCTGGTGATGGTATTCGTCCGCGAAAGCGACTGTAGAGCAGCATGGGGTGTTCGCTGCCGCCGCGTTCAAGGATGTTAGTCCGCAATGAATCAGCGGTTTGGCGGTCGAAGATGCCATGTTCGGCAAACAGGGCGAATGCATCGGCTTCGAGGGCTTCCGCCCATTTGTAGCTGTAATAGCCTGCATCATAGCCTCCGGCGAAGATATGCAGGAACGCCGTGCCGGTCATCACGCCCTCTACCGGAGCAAAGAGCGCGGTGAGCTGTGTGGCGTCCCGTTCGAAGGCGGCGAGGTCGTCGGGTAGCGGCATAACGTACTGATAATAAGCCATATCCAAGAAGCCAAAACTCAGCTGGCGTTCAAAGAAGTAGCCTGACAGGAAATTTCGGGCGCCGATGATTTTATCGAGCAGTTCGGCGGGGATTTTTGCGCCGGTGTCCACGTGTCGGGCGAAGCTGTCGAGCCATTCTCTCTCGTATGCCCAGTTTTCATGCAGCTGTGAGGGCAGTTCTACGAAGTCGAGGAACACACTTGTTCCTGACAGGTCGCTGTAGCGGCAACGGCTCAACATGCCGTGCAGGGCGTGTCCGAACTCGTGCAGTATTGTTGTAACCTCGTTAAACGTCAATAGCGACGGGCTTTTTTCCGCAGGCTTCGTAAAGTTTGTAACTATACTGATGTGGGGGCGCACGTCGCGGCTCTGGTCGCTGTATTGTGCTCTGAAATCGGTCATCCATGCGCCTGAGCGTTTGCCTTCGCGCGGGAAGAAGTCCATATACAGTACTGCAACGAACTGATTATCAGTATCATATGCTTCGTATGCTTTCACGTCGGGGTGGTATGTCTGTATATTTGGGTTTTCGCGGAATGTCAGTCCATAGAGGCGTGTAGCCAGCGCAAAGACACCGTTGATGACGTTTTCGAGGCGGAAATAGGGTTTGAGTTCTTCCTCGTTGAAGCCGTAGCGGGCGTCTTTGAGTTTTTCGGCATAGAAAGTCCAGTCCCATGGCTGCAGGTCGTCGGGGAGGCCACACTGTCGGGCGTATTCTGCGACTTCGGCAAATTCGCGGACGGCGTGAGGGCGGGCAGCGTTATGCAGCTGTGTTAAGAAATTCATAACCGTATCGGGGGTTTCGGCCATGCGGTGTTTCAGTTTGAAAGCGGCATGGTCGGCATAGCCCAGCAGTCGGGCTTTTTCATGTTTCAGGGCTACTATTTCCCTGATAATATGTTTGTTATCGCGGGTGCCGCCATGATTTCCGCGCTGGCCGAAGGCGAGATACATCTGGTGGCGCAGATGACGGCGGGCGGAATATTTCATAAAAGGCATGTAGCTTGGGGCGTGGAGAGAAAACAGCCATCCGTCGAGGTTTCGCTGGCGGGCGGCATCCCGGGCGGCAGTGCGGGCTGACGGTGGCAGTCCTTCGAGGTCAGATTCATCGGTGATATGCAGGGAGAAGGCGTTCTGGTCGGCCAGCACGTTCTCCTGAAATGTCAACGACAGGGCGCTCAGGCGTTCTGCTATTTGCTGGTAGCGCTGTTTATCGGTCTCGCTGAGCGCGGCGCCACAACGGATGAAGCCTTCATAAGTTTGCTCAAGCAGCGTCTGCTGTTCGGGGGTGAGGGCGGTTCTGTCCTGCTGCTCATAAACGGCGCTGACGCGGGCAAAGAGGCGCCCGTCGAGGCAGGGGTTAAACTGGGCCAGCAATGCGGCGGCTTTCTGCGCGATTTGTTGCAACTCGTCGCCCGTTTCCGCCGAGTTGAGGTTGAACAGGATGTTACGCACGACATCCAGACGGCGGCCTGATTGCGACAGCGCCTCAATGGTGTTCTTAAAATCGGGCGCTGCGGCGCTCTCTGTTATAGCGGTGATTTCGGCTTTCGCTTCCGCAATCGTCGCTTCGATGGCCGGTAAAAAATGCCGGTTCTCTATGTCCTTAAACGGCGCCGTTTCATGCGCCGTATTGAAAGGTGTTAATAATGGGTTGTTCATTTTCTAAACTGTTTTCAGCAAAAAGAAGTTGCAAAGTTACAAAAATCCTGCACAGGAAAATTTTATTTGCCGCATTTTTCCGGCTTTCGTGTCGAAAAAATGTCTATTTTTGCAGAAATTTTTGTTGTAAACATGCAGGAAATTTCTGATTTAATTGAAATCTCCCGTTTCTATGGCAGGCAGAAAGATTATACCATTGCCGGAGGCGGGAATACGTCGTACAAGAACGACGAGTACTTATGGGTAAAGGCGAGTGGCTACAGCTTGGCCACTATTGACGAGGCCGGATTTGCCAGGCTCGACCGTCAGGCGCTGGCGCAGGTCAACGTGAAAAATTACCCCGCAGATGCGCTGCTGCGCGAAGAGGAAATCAAGAACGACTTGCTGAAAAGCCGTGTAGAGCCTGAAAAGGGCCAACGGCCTTCAGTGGAGACCTCACTACACAACCTCATTGGCTATGCCTACGTGGTACATACCCATTCCACGAAAGTGAACGGCCTTATGTGCAGCAATCAGGCAGAGGCAAAAACAAGGGAACTGTTTGGCAATCAGGTACTTTATATTGCATACGAGGACCCCGGATATGTTCTTTTTAAGGCCGTTGAAAAGAAAATACTGGACTATAATTCAGAACATGGCAAACAGCCGCAGGTCATCTTCCTGCAAAATCACGGTGTATTTGTTGGGGCGGATTCCACCGCCGAAATTAAAGCCATCTACGACGGGCTGATTGCCAAACTTGATGCGGTTTATGGCCCCGAACCGGCCATAGAGCCTGTCGCTGTCGGCAAAGGCGCCGCCGAAACGCTGCCCGCAATCCGCGTATTGCTGTCAGAAGGCGGCCTGAAAACCGTTAAATTAGCCAACAACACGCTCCTCAACGGCTTCCTCAGCGCGGCCACTTACGAGGCAGTAGCCCGGCCGTTCACACCTGATGGCATCGTGTATGCCAACTCTGCGTTCATCCATGCCGCATACACCGGCGATGCAGAGGCCTTTGTGCAGGATGTGAAAGCCAAAATCGCCGCCTACGTGCAGGAAAAAGGCAAGACGCCGAAAGTGATATTCGCTGACGGGCTGGGCGTATTGCTCATTGGCGCCCATGCGCAGGCCGTAGAGACGCTGGAAGATGTAGTTACAGATTCGTGCCGCGTAGCGCGGTTTGCCGCGTTCTTTGGAGGTCAGCATCCCATGCTTCCGCAGTGGGTACGTTTCATCGAGACGTGGGAAGTAGAACAGTACCGCTCCAAAATATCTATCGGGGGCAGTGCGGGGCGCGTTGACGGCAAAATAGCCATCGTTACCGGCGGGGCGCAGGGCTTCGGCGCAGGAATTGTGGAGCACCTCTTCGCTGACGGCGCCAATGTGGTCATCGCCGACCTCAATGCTGAAAAGGGCGAGGAATTTGCCGCCAGCCTCAACGCAAAGGGCCGCAAAAATCGGGCACATTTCGTGAAAGCTGACGTGTCGAAAGCCGAATCAGTGGAAAATCTCATCGAAGAGACCGCCGCACGGTTTGGCGGCCTTGACGTGTTTATCAGCAATGCGGGTATTTTGCGGGCCGGGGGCCTCGACGAGATGACGCCCGAAACGTTCCGCCTCATGACCATGGTCAACTACGAGGCCTATTTTCTATGCGCCAAATACGCTTCAAAAGTGATGAAACTGCAACACACATACGCCCCCGCGCTGTTTATGGACATTATCCAGATAAATTCCAAGTCGGGGCTGAAAGGCAGCAACAAGAACTTCGCGTATGCGGGGGGCAAGTTCGGCGGCATAGGACTTACGCAGTCATTCGCCCTCGAACTGATGCCCTACAATATTAAAGTGAACTCTATCTGCCCCGGCAATTTCTATGATGGCCCGCTGTGGGCGGACCCGGAGAAGGGGCTGTTCGTTCAATACCTCAAAGCGGGCAAGGTGCCGGGCGCCAGGACTGCCGACGATGTAAAGAAGTTTTACGAGGCACAGGTTCCTGCCGGACGCGGGTGCACCCCCATCGATGTGATGCGGGCTGTGTTCTACATCATCGAGCAGGAATATGAAACCGGCCAGGCGGTTCCCGTTACCGGAGGGCAGAACATGCTGAAATAGCACGTTAAAGAGGCAATACAGACAGCCCACCATGTATGCAGGCCAAAAGCCGGTGAAAATGGCAGGCTGTCTTCGTAAAATTGAAATTCACATTAGGGAAACATATTGTTTGCTTTATTGGGATATTTTAAATAATTGTTCCGTTTCGTCAATTGTTCGGAATTATTATTGTACTTTTGCCGCTTAATTCAGTATTAGTGTAAAAATACAATAAGGATAGCAATGTCAAAGCATTTCAAATTTAAACGCGGATTCGACATTCGGTTGAAGGGGGCGCCTGAGCGGACGGTTTCGGAGGCGCCAGCCCCGATAACGGTAGCTCTGAAGCCGACCGATTTTGTCGGGCTGACGCCCAAGTTGCGCGTTAAGCCGGGTGATGCGGTATTGGCGGGCGACCCGCTGTTCTTCGACAAATACAATCCTGAAATCCTGTTTACCTCGCCGGTAAGCGGCACGGTAAAAGACATCGTGCGTGGCGAGCGCCGCAAGATTCTGGAAGTAGTAGTTGAACCGGACGGCAAGCAGCTGTGCCGCCGCTTCGAGTTGTCGGCGCCCGACAAGATGTCGCGCGAGCAAATCCGTAATACGCTGCTCAGAAGCGGCTTATGGCCGTTCTTAAAACGGCGGCCATACGGCACGATGGCGCGGCCGGACGAGACCCCGCGCGACATCTTCATCTCCGGGTTCGATTCGGCGCCGTTAGCGCCCGATTATGATTTCATCTTCAAGGGTGAACGTAATGAACTTATGGCCGGAATCGAGGTTCTGCGGAAGCTCACCGACGGCAAAATATGGCTCGGACTGGCGCCGAAGCAGGCCAATGGAGTACTCTCCTCGCTGCTCAATGTGGAGGTCAGCGTGTTTGAGGGGCCGCATCCGGCAGGTAATGTCGGTGTGCAAATCCACCACACTGCCCCCGTTAACAAGGGTGAGGCAGTATGGACAATATCCGTGCAGGGGTTAGCTGTTATTGGACGTTTGTTCACTACCGGATTGCCCGATTTCTCCATCACCGTTGCGTTGACCGGCTCGGAAGTTATAGTGCCGCAATACTACAAGACCGTGATGGGCGCCGAACTCGGCGGGCTGTTTGAGAATCGCACCAAAAAACTCGTGAACGAGCGCTACATCAGTGGCAACGTGCTGACGGGAACGCAGGTGCCTATAAACGGCTATCTCGGCTTCTACGACCAGACCACTACCGTAATTCCCGAGGGCGACGACTACGAGCTGCTGGGATGGGCATTGCCGGGTATCAACAAGTTCTCCGGCAGTAGCACGTTCTTAGCCAAGCTGTTCCCCAAGAAAGAATATACCCTCGACGCCAACATGCACGGCGGCGAACGCGCCTTCGTCCTCACCGGACAGTATGAAAAATACCTGCCCATGGACGTGCTGCCCGTCTATCTGCTCAAGGCAATCTTAGTCGGCGACATCGACCGCATGGAGCAGCTGGGCATCTATGAGGTCATCGAAGAAGACCTCGCCCTCTGCGAATATGGCGACACCTCCAAAATAAAAGTGCAGAAAATCTTGCGCGACGGTATCGACCTGATGGTTAAGGAATTAGGTTAATAAGTAAACAATTTAAGTGAACATATACTTAATGAAAGCGTTAAAAAACTTTTTTGAACGGACAAAACCGTTGGTGGAAAAAGGGGGTAAATACCATTGGCTATCCTCCACGCATGAGGCGTTTTTCACCTTCCTTTTTGTGCCGAAGACCACCTCGCAATCGGGGACACATATCCACGACTACATCGACATGAAACGTACCATGAGCGTGGTGATTATGGCCCTGATTCCGGCCTTGCTGTTCGGGATATATAATGTGGGGTACCAGCACTTCGGTGCGCTCGGTGCGCTTGGCACTGCCGGGTTCCGCGACATGTTCCTCTTCGGCCTGCTCAAAGTACTGCCCATCATCGCGGTGAGCTACATCGTGGGACTGGGTATAGAATTTCTCTTCGCCCAGATTCGCGGGCACGAGGTTAATGAGGGTTTCCTGGTTACCGGGCTTCTCATCCCGATGATTATGCCGGTGAACACGCCGCTGTGGATGATAGCCGTTGCCACGGCGTTCTCTGTGGTCTTCTGTAAGGAAGTGTTCGGCGGCACGGGCATGAACGTGTGGAACCCCGCCTTAGTGGCGCGGGCGTTTTTGTTTTTTGCCTACCCCGCGCAGATGTCGGGCGACAGCGTATGGATTGCCGCGGACGGCATCAAGGCGTTGCCTGACGGCTTCACCGGCGCCACGCCATTAGCGAATGCCGCCGCGGGCAACATATCTTTCGACACGCTGAACGCCTTCCTCGGATTCATCCCCGGCAGCATCGGCGAGACGTCCACGGCCGCCATCCTCATCGGCGCGGTCATACTGCTGATTACCGGCATCGCCCGCTGGCGGATAATGCTGTCGGTAGTACTTGGGGGGCTGTTTATGGGGGGCCTCTTCAACTTAGTGGCCGGCGACAATGTCTATATGAGCATGCCTGCATGGCAGCACCTGCTCATCGGCGGCTTCGCTTTCGGCACCGTCTTTATGGCAACCGACCCCGTGTCGGCGGCCCAGACCAACTGCGGGAAGTGGTACTACGGGTTCCTCATCGGCGTCTTAGCCGTGCTGATTCGCGTGGTGAATCCCGGATTCCCCGAAGGCATGATGCTCGCCATCCTGCTGATGAACACCTTCGCCCCTCTGATAGACTATATCGTTGTGGGACGCAACATCAGCCGCCGCCTTAAACGCACACAAGTTAAAACTAAAGCATAAACACTTACGGTAATGGACAGAAATAAGAACAGTTATACCTTTATATATGCCTCCGTAATGGTCGCATTGGTTGCCGGAATCCTCTCGTGGGTGGCTTTAGCCCTCAAACCGGCGCAACAGCTGAACGTTGACACCGAGACCAAGCAGAACATCTTAGCCGCCGCCAACGAACACGTATCCGCTGCGGATGCCGACCGCATATATGGCGACAAAATCACTGCCGCCTACGTGGTCAATTCCAAAGGCGCGAAAGTCGATGGCGACGCCTTCGCACTGTGCGGCCAGATGAAGAAACAGCATGCCCTGCCCGAGGCCGAAAGACGCCTGCCCGTATTCGAGTTTAAAGGCACTGAGGGCACCAAATACATCTTCCCGCTCTACGGAGCCGGACTGTGGGGGCCAATTTGGGGCTACATTGCCCTGAACGACGACATGAGCACCATCTATGGCGCCAACTTCTCCCACCAGAGCGAAACCCCCGGATTGGGCGCCGAAATATCCACCGAGAAATTTCAGGCACAGTTTAAAGGCAAGAACATCTTTGAGGGAGAAACACTCCGCTCAATCACTGTGGCCAAGTCTAACGAGAGTGCGCCCGCCGAATACCGCGTGGATGCCATCTCCGGCGGAACGCTCACCTCAAAAGGCCTGCAGGCCATGCTGCTGAGCGACCTCAAATCCTACGAAGCATTTTTAAAAAACCATAAATCGGAAGAAAAATGAGCGAATCCCTGTTCTCCAAGAAAAATATGGCGCTGCTCACCGGCCCGCTGAACAGCAGCAACCCCGTTACCGTCCAGGTGTTGGGCATCTGCTCGGCGCTCGCCGTTACAGCCAAGCTCAAACCCGCCATAGTAATGGCCATCTCGGTAACATTAGTAGTGGCCTTTGCCAACGTCATCATATCTCTGCTGCGCAACACAATCCCCAACCGCATACGAATTATCGTGCAGTTAGTGGTCATCTCGTTCCTCGTTATCGTAGTTGACCAGATTCTGAAAGCCTACGTTTATGACGTGAGCAAACAGCTGTCGGTCTTCGTGGGGCTGATAATCACCAACTGCATCCTGATGGGGCGGCTGGAAGCCTTCGCCCTGGGCAACAAGCCATGGCCGTCGTTCCTCGACGGTATAGGCAACGGCGCCGGATACGGCATGATACTGATTATCATCGCCTTCGTGCGGGAGCTGCTCGGTTCGGGAACAGTGTTCAACTACCGCATAATCCCCGAATCGTGGTATATCACCAACGGCGGATTCTACGCCAACAACGGCATGTTAATACTCCCGCCTATGGCGCTCATCATCGTGGGCGTCGTTATCTGGGTACAGCGCAGCCGCAATCGTAAACTAATTGATAATTGATAAGTATTCTGAACATGGAAAATCTAATCAATATATTTGTCAAGTCCGTATTTATTGAGAACATGATATTCTCGGTATTTTTGGGCATGTGTTCATTTTTAGCCGTTTCCAAATCGGTGAAGACTGCCGCGGGATTAGGCGTGGCTGTGGTCTTTGTGCTGGGTATTACGGTTCCGGTGGACTATCTGCTTGAGAACTACGTGCTCACTGAGGGCGCCCTCTCATGGCTGGGCAGTCAGTTCGGCGACATAGACCTTAGCTTCCTGAGCTTCATCATCTTTATCGCCGTCATCGCATCCATGACCCAGTTAGTGGAGATGATAGTGGAGAAGTTTGCGCCCGCATTATACATGCAGTTAGGCATCTTTTTGCCGCTGATAGCCGTTAACTGCGCCATACTCGGCTGCTCGCTGTTTATGCAGCAGAAAGCCTTCGACAATGTGGGCGAGGCCACCGTTTACGGGCTCGGTTCCGGTGTGGGCTGGTTCTTAGCCATCGTAGCAATCGCCGCTATCCGCGAGAAAATACGCTACTCAAATGTTCCCGCTCCGCTGCGCGGCCTCGGAATTTCATTCATAATTACCGGTCTCATGGGTATGGCGTTCATGGCCTTCATGGGTATTAAACTGTAAAACAGACGAAAATGATGACATATATTTTAGCAACTCAACCGACTGTTATTCTCACCGGCATGGCAGTGTTCCTGCTGGTTACGGTAGTGCTTGTAAGCCTGCTGCTGTACGCCAAGCAAAAGCTGACCTATACGGGGGCAGTAAGCATTGACATCAACGACGGCTATAAAGTAATAGAGACCGAATCGGGCAGCAGCCTGCTGACCACATTGGGCAACAACAAAGTATTGCTGCCCTCTGCCTGTGGCGGCGGCGGTTCCTGCGGAATGTGCCGCTGTCATGTGGATGCGGGCGCGGGCGCTATCCTGCCCACCGAAACGGGCTTCTTCACCCGCAAAGAGCAGGCCGACAACTGGCGCTTAGCCTGCCAGGTGAAAGTGAAAGACAACATAAAGATGCGCATCCCGCAGGAAGTCCTTGGCGTCAAGAAGTGGGAATGTGAAGTGGTATCCAACCGCAACGTGGCCACCTACATCAAGGAATTTGTGGTGAAACTGCCCGTGGGCGAGACGCTCAACTTCCGCTCCGGCGGCTACATCCAGATTGACGTTCCCGCAATAGACGTGAACTTCCGCGATATGGACATTGACGAAAAGTTCCGTCCCGAGTGGGATAAATACGGCATGTTCGACCTTGTGATGCGGAATCCGGAGCCCACGTTCCGTGCCTACTCCATGGCCAACCATCCGGCCGAGGGCAACATCATCATGCTCAACATACGCATCGCCACGCCGCCTTTCGACCGCGTCAACGGGGGCTTCCAGAAGCTCAATCCGGGCGTCTGCTCGTCATACGTGTTCTCGCGCAAGCCGGGCGACAAGGTCACAATTTCGGGGCCTTACGGCGAGTTCTTCCTCAAAGACAACGACAGCGAGATGATGTTCATCGGTGGCGGCGCAGGCATGGCGCCCATGCGCTCGCACCTGTATCACCTCTTCCACACCGTCAAGGAGCGTAAAAAGAAAGTCACCTTCTGGTATGGCGCCCGCTCGCTCAAGGAAGTGTTCTATTATGACGAGTATAAGGCCATCGAGAAAGAGTTCCCCAACTTCACCTACACGCTGGCGCTCTCCGACCCGTTGCCGGAAGACCACTGGACGGGGCCTACCGGCTTCATCCATCAGGTTATCTTCGACAACTACCTGAGCAAACACGATGCGCCGGAAGACATCGACTACTATCTCTGCGGCCCGCCGATGATGATTTCCGCCGTCCTGAAGATGCTCGACAACTTGGGCGTCCCCAAAGAGAACATCCTCTACGACGACTTCGGAAGCTAACCGGTAAACGGCAAAAAAATCGGAGCAACTGCCCAGTTGCCCCGATTTTTTATGATTATCTGCACAATAATATGCCCTTGTCGTAACTATGTGCCGTCAGGTGCACAATATGCGGATTTTTCTACCAACCAACATTCCGTCTATAACGGGACATTAAGAGTGCGTTTTGCGGATAATCATTTTTTTTCGTATGCATCCAACTTTTTCATATATTTGTACTTTGGAAACAGTCAAAAACATGGACAGAAAAAACGGAACCATATCAGTAAAGACATTCTGCATAATACTGCTGCTGTTATGCCGTCCTGTTCATGCGCAAAAGGCGGAGCTAAGCGGATACGTAACCGATATGCCCTCGACACTGTATGTCAATATGCCAGGACAGACTGAATGGTATTGGGAAAACCTGATACATAACCGCCTGAACTTCGGCTGGCAGATGAATGATGTGTGGCGTATCGACGCAGGAATGCGCAACAGGCTTGTTGCAGGTAGCAGCTACCTCGTACAGCCGGAAGAGATGAGCTTCGACAAGGGCAGGATTGACGCCTCATGGAACCTGTTTAATACTGCGGGCCGAATCCCGTCTCTGCTGAACGTTGCAGTTGACCGATTTTACCTGACATTTGAAAAAGAACGATGGAAGCTGCAACTCGGACGGCAACGCATCAATTGGGGACAGACGTTTGTGTGGAACCCCAACGACATCTTCAACGCCTATTCATTTTTCGACTTCGACTATCCGGAGCGTCCGGGGGCAGACGCTTTTCGGGGCACCTTTTTCAACAGCGAAACGGCTTACACCGAATTCGCCGTCGCCCTGAACCACTATGGCAAGGCAACCGCCGCACTGATGCACCATAACAATATATATAACACTGATATTCAGGTGCTTGCAGGTCTAATTGAGGAAACCGACATCGTAGTCGGCGGCGCTATGACAAGTGACTTTAACGGGCTGAACCTGCGCATTGAAGCCTCTGTATTCCAGCCATATTCCAGCCGCGAAGATTCCGCAGCCACCGTTGCCGTATCGGTCGGAACCGACTATATATTTCCCAATTCGCTGATGCTACAGGCCGAACTGCTGTACAACAACACCCGTCAGCCGGGCAATATGATGAGCCTGCTGAACGCCTCCGAGCTGTCAGCTAAAAGGCTGTCAGTAAGCGAATGGAACCTCTTTGCACAAGCCTCCTGTCCCGTCAGCCCGCGGCTCAACGCAGCCATGTCGGCAATGTATTTTATCAATATTAAAGGCTTATATTCAGGCATTTCCATAGATTATTCACTGCTTGAGAACCTCGACATATCAGGTATCATACAGTATTTCACTACCACATCCGGCCACAGCGAGATGAGCGCATGTCTGGGATTTATACGGTTAAAATATGTATTTTAATAAATAATAGTTGTATGAACATTATGAAAAAAATTTTATTCTCCACATTTTTGAACATGCTGATTTTTAGCGCTGTGGCGCAGCATAGAATCAGGGTTTTAGACAGTCGGACGCATGATGTGCTCAGTTTTGCCAGCGTATATTTTCCTGACACCAAAACCGGCACGATGACCGACAGCAGCGGCATTTTTACGGTAAACAGCGACAGTCGCACACTGCTGACGCAAGTTTCCTGCATTGGCTATAAAACGCTGCTGCAAACGCTTGACACGCGGCGCGATACCGTTCTTTGGCTTGAAGCGTCGCATTTTGACCTTCAGGAAGTGGTGGTCTCCGGCAGCAGCTCGCGGCTTCAGGGCGAGAACGTGATGAACGTTGAACGGCTGAACCTTATTAACAACCCCGAACAGCAGGGCATCTCGCTGGCCGAGAAGCTCACCTTGACGCCCGGCGTGAGCAACCGCTCGTCCGGCGTCGGAATCGGCAAACCCATAATCCGCGGACTCGGGGGCAACCGCATCGCCGTATTCGCGCAGGGCGTAAAGCTCGAAAACCAGCAGTGGGGCGACGAGCACGGGCTCGGCCTCGACGAGAACGGCTTCGAGCAGGTGGAAATCATCAAAGGCCCCGCATCGCTGCTCTACGGTGGCGACGCATTAGGCGGGGTGCTGTATTTTAACGACGCCCGCTTCGCCGCCGACAACCGCCTCGACGCTTCCCTGCACTCCGGATTTGACGCCAACACTCTGGGACTGCGAAATGCCGCAACCATGAAACTCTCGAACAACCGTCTGCATACAAACATATTCGGCGCATACACCACACACACCGACTACACCGACGGCAACAACAACACGGTGGCCAACAGCCGCTTTAATACCACCAACTTTAAAACCGCACTCGGATATACCGGCAATAAATTCAACATATCACTAAGATACAGCATGTTACGCGAAAAATACGGACTGTCTGACGAGGACGCTTACGATATTTCAATTGACAGACGGCGCACAATCTTAGCCCCATGTCAGGATTTAACTACTCACATTACCAGCGTTGAAACTGGCCTGTATTTGAACAAAGGTTCAAAACTAAAAATCGATGCGGGTTACACCTTCAACAACCGCAAGGAATATGATATGCATGGAGATTTAGCCCTGAATATGAGCCTCGAAACAGTCTCTGCCGGCGGCCGCTGGTATTCCCCGTTCTGGCACAAGCGCTGGTCGCTTATCGCAGGCTGGCAGGGGATGTCCCAGACCAACCGTAATCACGGCGACGAACAGCTGATTCCCGATGCGGAGACCATTGACTGCGGACTGTTTGCCGTTTTTGAATGGCATTTCGGCAACAATTCATGCTGGCAGTCGGGCCTTCGCATCGATGGCCAACTGTTAGAGGCAGACAGCGACTTTGAAGAAACATATTTCTCCAACAGCTTCTCTACTGGTATTTACCTGCAACTGAGCAAACAGTTCTCACTGCGGGCGAACCTCTCTTCCGGTTTTCGCGCCCCAAACATGTTCGAACTGCTAAGCGAGGGCGTTCACGAGGGCGCATACCGCTACGAAACGGGCAACCCCGACCTGAAAACCGAAAACGCATACCAGTATGACATTTCTGTCCGCTACACGAATGAGCATGTAGAACTGTTCTTCAATCCATACATAAATTATATCAAACGGTTTATTTATCTTCAACGCAGTGGCAGTTATAAACTGGGGGTGCCCGCGTACTACTATGTCCAGACAGATGCGGGACTTTGGGGCAGCGAGGCCGGATTCCATTTCCATCCGCATCCGCTTGACTGGCTGCATCTGAACGGCTCATACGAAAGCGTTTACGGCAAGTCTATTGACAGCCAGGACAGAGTACGCTACCTGCCTCTGATGCCATCGCACAAGCTGAAAATCACCCTCAGAACGGCCATTGCACGACATTTTTCACTGTGGCTGCAAAATCAGTACTCTTTTGCCCAAAAACGTGTGGCCGAATATGAATCTGCAACGTCTGACTACGACCTTGTCAATGCCGGTATCTCATTCAGCAGCAAGCACATAAGTATGAGTCTGTCCTCTTCAAACATCTTCAACACCGCCTATATGGACCACCTCTCTCGATTCCGCGAAATGGGTATCTTCAATATGGGCCGAAATGTGAAATTTCAAATAGAACTTACGCTATAATCAGATGAATTTTTCCCGTTTTTGCAGGTTGAGCAGGCCGACGAGGATGAATGTTATGCCGCCGGTTATCAGCATCAGCCGGTTATTTGAAACTACGCCTTGCCAGATGATTTCGTTCATATTGTTCGGCACTTTATACGGGTTCAGGAACACGTCGAAGCGGGACTGGCTCATATTTCCCGATATGGCGAAGCAGATGATGAGGGCAATGACCATTACCACAGCCGTGCCGTTACCGTTACGAACTATTGTTGAAAACATAAACGCCATGTTACCGATAAAGAACACCGGAAATATCACATGACCGGTCATCTCAAGAATGTTCGTGGGGATAAGCAGTAGAGAGCCGAGAGCGGTGAGGCAGGCGAGCATGATAAATATCAGCAGGAACACCATCAGCAGGCGTAACAGCCAGACTTTATAGCGGTAGTCGGGTATCCCGAAGAGGATTTCCAGCACGCCCGCGTCTACATCATTCTGCACACCGAAAGTCATCGGATAGAAAATCAGCAGTACGGCCGGAAACATCATACAATTGTAGAGGAACTCCTCGTCAGGCGAGGTGTTATCTTTCATGATGCTGTAAACAGCGATGAACAGGAAGAATGTCAATGCGGCCAGCACAAACCAGATGAAGCGTCCGGCAAAGATGATGCGGAAGTTGTAACGGATGAGTTTTCCGGTAACGTTCAGCAGATTACTAATATTTATGTTCATAATTTCAAGTCTTTAATTAAACAGAGATATGCGTCTTCGAGTATCGGGGTGATGGATATGGCGTCAGGGGCGGGCTGTGTTTTCGACAATACGCGCATCCTGATTTTGTTGCCTTCCGGCATGTGATGAACGACCATTTTCTTGTCGGCTTCCGACATATTGTCGAAGTCTTGCACGGATATGTCGTATTGCCATACCAGGCCGTTGGCGAGGTGCACCATATCGGAGGGGTTTCCGCGATATTTCACGCGGCCGCGGATAATTACGGCCAGATTACGGCATGAGCTGGCGATATCTTCGATGATGTGCGTAGAGAAGATAACTATCCTCTCGCGGCTAAGCTCTACCAGCAGGTTTCGGAAGCGGATTCTTTCGCGCGGGTCGAGGCCGGCGGTCGGTTCATCCACCACCAATATTTTCGGCAGGTGCAGCAGAATCATGGCGATGCCGATACGCTGTTTCATGCCGCCGGAGAAGGAATTTATTTTTTCGGTGCGGTGGTCATACATGTGGACGGCCTTGAGCACGTATTCGAGGCGCTCTTCGCGCTGCTTGCGGTCTGTCAGGCCTTTCAACAGAGCTTGATATTCGAGGTATTCCCAGGCGGGCATGGTCTCGTAAGCGCCAAATTCCTGCGGCAGGTAGCCGATAAGTCCCTGCAGTTCTTCCCGCTTCTCCTGTGTATCTATGCCATTGATGAATATTTTTCCGTAGCTTTGGGTGAGTATTCCGCAGACTATGCGCATCATGGTGGATTTTCCGGCGCCATTAGGTCCGAGCAGGCCAAACATGCCGGTACCTATTTCGAGCGACACGCCATCGAGCGCTTTGAAGGGCGTACGGCGCTTGCCGATAATCGGGATTTGCTGTACTATGCGGTAGGTAGTACGGCGGAGCGAGCCGAAGCGTCCGGTGATGCGGTTAACGTTAACTTTCTCATCGTACAGCCGTTTTGAGGTGATATAAATCACGTCCACCAGATACCATATAATGGTGTAGGCCAGCACTATACCGAGATGTCCGCTTTTCAGGAAAAGGATAAACATTTCTGCTAACGGCAGCACCCAGAACAGCACCCACGACACGGCGCCCGCAATTTTGGCACCCACCGTTGAGCGGTTACTCATAAATTGCCCCACCGGTTTCCAGATTGCGCGGATTGACGCATAAACAAGCGGCAACAATACACACACCCAGAAGATGTTGCCGATAAACATGAACGTGAAGTAGAAGAAGAATCCTACTACCGGCAATTGCCAGATGAGGGGCGCCAGGTCACGCCACGTATGATATTCTTTGACCAACCCGTAACGGCGGCGGATTTTCAGCCCCGACTGCCATTCCCGACTGACCTTGCCCGGACGGTCATATACTTTCACCAAGTTGCGGATGACGATATGCGCATGCTCGTCGGCGCCAATCAATTTGGTGCCCGCCTTTTTCAGGCTGTTCATGATAAACCATGTCGCGCCGGGTATCAGCACGAACACTAAGGTATAGTCCACGATTTGCCACATCAGAGAATCTATGCGGAGATAGACGAAAACCACGCCCGCCGCCATAAGTACAAGCTGTACTATGCGCAATTTCAGGCTGAGATTGCGGAACCATTTCAGGGCATTTTCGAGACCGAAATAGAAGGTCGGTACGAACACCAGCGTCAGCAGGGTGCTCACTGCCAGGCCCCCGATGACCACTATGGCGAATGGGGCCCCGATAACGCTCACATATTCGGCCTGTCCCATAGCCATCGGGAACATGGCGACGATGGTAGTGAGCGCCGTAATCAGGATGGGGCGTACCCGCGACAGCCCCGCCACCATCACTGCCCGCGACATGCGGTAGCCCCGCTTCATCAGGATATTTGCATAGTCTATAAGGATGATGCCATTATTGACAACCACCCCCAGCAATATCAGGAAGCCTATCATCGTATTGGCGTTGAAGAGGCTGTTGCCCGTGATGAGCAGTGCGGCCATCGAGCCTATCGCGGCTAAGGGTATTGAAAACAGCAGTACAAACGGGGTTGAGAACGATTCAAACACCGAGGCCATAATCATGAATATCAGTATTATCGCAGCCAGAATAAGGAACTGGAACTCGCCGAAGTCGTCTTCTTCGTGAATCACCTCGGCGGCGATACCGGTGGGGAAGTTGTAGCCGGCGATGAGCGCGTCAATCTCGGCGCGGTATGATTCCATCAGCTCCTTTGATTCCTGCGCGTCAGAACTCATGCTGTATCTGACCTCTATTTGTTTCTCCTGATTTACGCGGTTGATGCCGGACAGGCCCCGTGCATAGACCAAACGGGTAAAATCCTGCAGCTCATGCAGGCCGCCTGCCTGGTCGGGAACCTGCATCTGCTTCAGCTTCTCCATAGTGCGGGTCTCTTCCTGCTTCTTCTCTTCGGTCTCTTCGGGTTCTTCCTGCGGCTTGAGGATGATTTCATATTCGTCAACCCCCTGTTTGAACTGTACCCCGGTAGATATCTCATTGGAGAACGAATTGAGTTCGGAAGATATGTTGTTACGTCCGATGTTATATTCCGACATTATCAGGTTATCGAAAATCATGTGTACTTCGGGGCGATTTGAGGAAGAGCTCACGCGGGCGCGGGCGATGAAATCCATCTCCGAGAGGAAATATTGCAGGTCTTCGGCCACAATCTGCATGGTGGCATAATCCTGTCCTTTCAGCAGGATACGTTCCTGTTGTGAACCTATGCCCAAAAAGCGGGTAAAATTCCCCATCATATTTCCCGCACCGCTGCCCGACTGGGTTGAGGTGCCTTCCTGAATATCTATTGTGGCAGGCGACATGTTCCGGGTCATCTTGTCAACCTCCGACTTTATCTGTGCAAAAGAGTTGCCCTTCAACTTCTGGAACTTATCCACTAAGGTGAGGGTCAAGGTAGCCTGCTCTTCCTGTACAGAGGCAAAGATGTCTTCTTTCTCGTCAATAGTTTGCAGTTTCTCCTCTATTTTCCGCACCATCTCGTCGGTTGTGGCGAGGCTGGAACCGGTAGGCATGGTAACACTCAGGCGTATCTGGTCGGATTCCACCTCCTTGGTAGTGTTCATGTTGAGTGACAGCGACAGGAATACCACTATAAAGAACAGTATTGTGGCGCCGATAATTGTAGTTGCCGGACTGCGCATGCAGGTCTTCAATATCACCACATATATCTGCACTAACCTGTTATTGGTGTCCAATTTTATGAAAGATGTGGGCTTGGTATTTTTGCGTGTCAGCAGGAAGTGGATGAGCATTGGGATGAACATCAGCGACACTACCAAAGAAATCATCAGCGTTGATACTATTGAGATTCCCACGTTACGGCCCAGCACCTCCACCATATATTCTGAGGAGAACAGGAAAGGCAGGAATACGGTAACGGTGGTCAATGTGGAGGCCACGATAGAGCGCCACACTTCGGTAGTACCGACAGTAACTGCCTCACCGGGGCTTCGTCCGGCGCCGGCCAGCCGGTATATGTTTTCAAGCACTACGACACTGTTGTCGAGCAGCATGCCCACAGCCAGCGCCATACCAACCAGCGTGAGACTGTTAAGGGTGATTCCGTAAGCATAGAACAGGTTGAAAGCAGTATATACCGAAATAGGTATTGACAGCGCCACGAAAGCCACGATGCGGATGTTACGCAGGAACATCCACAGCACGAAGATGGCCAGCACTCCGCCGGTCAGCGCCAGATTAACAATCTGGTCGATATTTTTCTCCATGCTTTCGGCAGAATCCTGCTGTATGACTAACTGCACGTCCTTGGCCACCATTTCTTCGTTGATTTTCTCCACCACTTTGCGGACGCGGTGCGACAGCTCTATCTGGTTAGATTGGGAATCGTTGACCAAGCGGATATTAATAGCATCCTGGCCGTTTACGCGGCTGTAGCTGGTGATTTCCTTGACGCCGAAGCTCACGCGGGCCACATCTTTGAGCAGTATAGGGCCCGGCGCCACGATAATATTTTCGATGTCGGTAACCTCGTCGTATTCGGCTGTTACATGCACGAAATAGAGCCGGTCATTCTCCTTGAGGTTGCCCGCATAGACGCGGGATTGGGAGTTTGAGCCGAGCAGGTTTCGTATGGTGGCGGTGGTGATGCCGTAGGCTTTGCAGGCTTCCTCGTCCATGACCACCTCTATGGAGCGCTGCTTGCCGCCATAGACGCTCACCCCGGCGATGCCGTCGATGTTCTCCAACTGGGTGGTTATTTCCTGGTCAACGATATTGCGGACGCGGTCAACGCCGCCTTCTCCACGGGCCTGCAATTCCATGAACTGGCTCGTGTTCCGCGTCAGGTCAACACGGTTAACGCTGACGGTAACGCCATCCGGCAAATTGTTCTTTATTTCGTTGACCTTTTCCTGCAGCCGCAAATAGGACAAGTTAAAATTCACATTTTTCTTGAAATAGACGACAATGGTGCCCGAGCGTGAATTGATGTTCGATTCGAGCGATTCTATGCCTTCCATTGTACCTATAGCGCCTTCCAGCGGAATGACTATCTCGTTCTCGATATACTTCGGGTCGGAATCCATTGACGCCGACGCCTGTACATACAGGAACGGCAACTCCACATTGGGCAACATTTCCACGCTCAATTGCCGGTATGATACGTATCCCAAAAGGGTCACGCCGATAAACAGCATCCAAATAAGTGTCTTTCTCTCTATGATGAATTTCATAACATCGTTTAGCCTTATAGAATCAATTCCCCGTCAAAGGTTTAATTTGGCTGCCATTTTTTTTGCGCGGCGACGGCTCATTTCAGGATTTCCTGCCGGTAGATGATGCGCTTGTTAGGAACGTCATATATTTCCGTTATCGCCCCCCCCTCCAGCTTCTCCCGCGTCATGAATCTGTTCATCGCGGGATATACTTTAAGCCCGAACATCACAGACAGGCTGCTGCGCATCGGAAATTCCGCGACCACACACGGCCCTTTATATAAGGTCTTCAATTTGTATTTGCGGGACAGCAGTGCTATTGTGGCATCATCCACCTCGTCAAGGATACATCCCACATCAGAGCGCAAATGGGACGTATCGACACTCTGCGGATTATCATAAAAAGTGGCAAAATTACGCCGCGTCTTTATATGCTCGGTGTTTAACAGTGCATCATATATCCGCTCATATATGACGGGCGCTTGCTCATAATCGCCAACCAACTCCTCATATATGACGAACTCGCCACCTTGCGACAGGATGCTACACCTGACCTTGCGAAATACCCCGTAAAAAGTGAGTATTATAAGCGCCGCAAGAACTACCGTCGTTGCCGTAATAATTAGTATCAGCTTCATCTATAGTCTGTTTCCCTGAATTTCATGTACCCTGGTTATTACTTTACAAACTGCAAAGATAACGATTAATTTAATACGATGTTTTATTTATTTCGTTTTTCTGCAAAAAATTAAAACATAATATATAGGATGGAAAAATTCAGACCGTTCAGTAAGGCACGGCAAGCAGAAAATGATTATATTTGTAACTCGAAAAAGAAAACGATTATGGACAATAAAACGGTTTTATTAATAACCGCCGTTGCGGCTGGCCTGCTTTCTCCTGCCTGTTCCGGCAGTCGGAAGGAAACTGCGCCAGCCGACGCAGTTTATAACAACATTACCGCTACCGATGCGCTCGGACGCCGTATGCCCGACAATCAGGATGCGGGCGATGTGAAGAGCAACAAATATGCGGCGCTGTTCTATTGGACATGGCAAAATGACATGGCAAAAAGCAGTCCTGCTTATGACGTTACTAAGATTCTGGCGGAGCATCCCGACGCCATCAACGACTACAATCATCCCGCATGGCCCAAGAACGCGCCATGCTTCTTCTGGGGCGAGCCGCTGTATGGCTACTACCGGCGCACCGACCCGTGGGTGCTGCGCCGACACGCCGAACTGCTGGCGCTGGCAGAGGTGGACGTCATCTTCTTCGACTGCACTAACGGCGACTACACTTGGGAAGAGGCGTATATGGAACTGTGCAAGGTCTTCGCCGCCGCCCGCGCCGACGGGGTCAAGACGCCGCAGATAGCCTTTATGATGGCTTTCGGCGCTACGGAAGGCAGCGCTTCCGCCGTGCAGCAGGTCTATACAAAACTCTACAAACCGGGCGTCTATAGCGAACTGTTCTTCAAATGGAACGGCAAGCCGCTGATAATGGCTTACCCCGAAAACCTCACCGAGGAACTGAAAAACTACTTCACCTTCCGCCCCGGACAGCCGGTATATAACGTCGGTCCCACGCGCGACGACCACTGGGGATGGCTTGAGATAGCACCGCAGCACGGCTTCGTCCGCACTAACAGCGGCTATGAGCAGGTAACAGTAGGCGTGGCGCAGAACTGGTCGGCAGAGCGCGGACTGACAGCCATGAACGCCCCCGGCGCCTTCGGACGCAGTTATACCCGCAAGGACGGACAGCATACCGAGCAGGACGCCGTCAACTATGGCTACAACTTTCAGGAACAATGGGACAGAGCCTTGCAATTAGACCCCAAAGTGGTGTTTATCACCGGCTGGAACGAGTGGATAGCCGGACGTTATGAGATGTGGCAGCAGCAGGCAAACGCCTTCCCCGATGAATACAGTCAGGAAGGCAGCCGCGACATTGAGCCGATGAAAGGCGGGCATGGCGACAACTACTACTATCAGATGGCCGCCAACATACGCCGTTTCAAGGGCGCAGGCGTCATAGAACCGCCGTCGCCAAAGACAACTGTCGCTATTGACGGCTCTTTCGGCGACTGGGACGACGTCAAACCCGAATATCTCACCCCGCGCGGCAATACGCTGCACAGGGCTCATCCCGGCTGGGGCAGCGACTATTTTACCAACACAACAGGGCGTAACGACTTTGTCAAAGCCCGCGTAGCCCGCGACGAGGCATACATCTATTTTTATATCGAGACGGCAGAAGACATCAGCCCGCAGACCGATGACGCATGGATGAGGCTGTTTATCGACCTCGACCGCAACCACGCTACCGGCTGGGAGGGCTACGACTATGCGCTCAACATCCGCCCTCCTGAAGGCGGTAAATCCGCTGTGGAACGCAGCGTAGGCGGCTGGCAGTGGGAGAAATGCGGCGAGGCAGAGTTCAAAGTGTCAGGCAACAGGATGGAAGTCGCCATCCCGCGCAGCGCTCTTAACGCCGCCGCCGCAACGCCGCTCAATTTCGAGTTCAAATGGTCGGACAACATGCAGCAGCAGGGCGACATCATGGATTTCTACCTCAACGGCGACCAGGCGCCCACAGCCCGATATAACTATATCTTCAAGGAAAAGTAAGATTTTTGCTGCGTTTTATAAAAGGTATTGAAAAAACAGCTATCTTCGTGTTATGAACTCAGGAACAGCAAATATACACTGTAATATACCCGAACATCTGATAGCAAAATACAATGTCGCGGTGCCGCGTTATACCAGCTATCCGCCGGCCAACCGCTTCAATACGGAGTTTGGAGAGGCGGATTATTTACATGCCGTGCGTACCTCTAATGAAAGGGGCCTGCAAAACATATCTTTCTATATACATGTGCCATTTTGCAGACAGCTATGTCTCTATTGCGGTTGCAATACGCAAATTTCGACTGACGATATGTATATAAACAGTTATATTGGGACACTGAAAGCAGAAATCAATATGATTGTACCGCTACTGCACCGTTCCCGCCGGATATCACAAATCCATTGGGGCGGTGGCACGCCAAACACACTGAAGCCGGAAATTATCGGTGAAATTATGCACCTGCTGACCCGCAACTTCCGCCTGACCGACGATGCTGAAATATCCATAGAATGTCATCCTGCATATTTGAACGCCGAATATATCAGTGCGCTGGCCGGATTCGGGTTTAACCGCATCAGTCTGGGGATTCAGGACTTCGATGTGAGTGTGCTGAGCGCGGTGCGCCGTCAAAAACCGGCAATAGAAATTGAACTTCTGTGCGATATTATCCGTCGAAATCATATATCGCTGAATTTCGACCTGATGTACGGATTACCGTATCAAACAGCGGCCTCGTTTGCGGCGGCTATTGACCGTGCGCTGGCAATTGCCCCTGACCGGTTAGTTACTTTTTCATACGCACATATTCCGTGGCTGAAACCGGCCCAGAAAGCGTTGGAGACTGTGGGGCTTCCGTCAGCGGATGCGAAAATGACCATGTTTGAGCAAGCCTGGACCAGGATGCTGGCGGCAGGATATGTCTCCATCGGACTCGACCACTATGCCGCCCCGTCCGACCCGCTGGCGACCGCTCTGAAAACCGGAACCCTGCATCGCAACTTCCAGGGATACTGTACCCGCCAAACCACCGGTCAGGTGTATGCCTTCGGGGCCACCGGCATCAGCCAGCTGGACGATGTATATGCTCAAAACTGCCACAGCATCGCCGATTACAGCGCGGCAATTGCGCACGGAAAGCTGCCGGTTGAAAAGGGCTATCGCCTGAATCTTGCCGACCGCGTCGCAAGGGAGGCCATCAACGAGATAATGTGTAACCGCCGTCTGGCATGGCCGCATCTGGCAGCAAAATTTGACATGACGACGGCTCAAATTACTGATATTCTGCAATATACGCCGAAAAAACTGCGGGGATTTTTTGACGATGGACTGCTTTCATTTTCCGATGACGGCTTTGAAATTCTCGACACGGGACGGTTCTTCCTGCGCAATATTGCCGCCGTATTCGACATTAATCTGCACCCCGCAGAACAGTCCGGCTCCAAAGCTGTATGATTGTGCGTCTCAAAAAACGGCTTAATGCCGTTATTCTTTTTCTATTGATATTTCCGAATTAACAAAAAAATGTTTACCATAACTCTTGTCCGAAAAAATCCTCAAAACTTAATTCCTCATTTTCATCCATCTTTTCATTTCCTTAAATTTTTTTCTATACAACAAGGCAGGATGGCGTGATTGCGGAGGTGGATGGGGTATTTCATTTGTTATATTTTTTGCAGTTTTTATAAAAATTTTTTATATCAATATCAATATCTTTTAATAAATCTTCCCAAGTAATCATTTTTATATCAAGTTTTTCTATAAAAACCTCTAATTTATCTTTTGCCCAAGAAAGTTCCTTTTCTTTTTTGTCATAATTTTTTTTGAGTTTCCCGTCTTCAAAATATTCGTTTATTCTGTCATTTATTTTCGTCTTTATGCTATCTTTGTTCATAATTTTATCAAAAATCTTTTCCTTTTTTCGTTTTTGTTCTTCAGGCAGAAAAACGTAAAATCCTATTTTTTGAGGAATTTCGATTATTTTTTCAGATTCTTTTCCATCATAAACTAATTTCATCAAACACGCAACATTTCTTGCACATTGGTCAAAGTTTGGAAATTTAGTCGTTCCTTTGGATAATTCACTGAACATTTTTGCTTCGGTAATATATAAACAAGAACAACCATCCTGAATATCTATCCCCCGTTTAGTATCTTTCCTGATTTCTAAATGTCCTACTATTCCATCTGCGTGTGTGTCTTTTTCTGCTAATTCATCGCCTTGTTTTATT
>JAISSS010000057.1 GCA_031272965.1 Bacteroidales bacterium
TGCTTCGTTCCTCGCAATGACGGGAATGTGAACGTTCCTCGCAATGACGGAAAATACAACGTCAACGCCTCGCTGTACGACATTCGCGAGTACTTTAAGGGACGGGACGAGGCGGGCAAAATGAGCGCCTCAAGCGCCGACGAGACTTTCAACAGCCTCGACGCCGCCCTCCGCCACGCCCTCCGCACCCTCGCCGCGAAGATTGAACCGAAGATTTACGAATACGAATTTCTGTTGGAATAAGCTATCTGATAAAACACCTGACTGCCGCAAAAAATGGGATGCCAGACATAGTTTATACCCATTCGGCAGGAAGTTTTCGCAGTACTTCATTCCATGTCATTCCGATTATATTGCAAAGTATGTTGCGAATAGCCGATAAATGTGGGGAATAGCTGACATTAGAGGCTTCCGGCAATAACACGGAAACAACTCGTCCCCGTTCAATAGCAATTTCAATTAATACATTGTTATACAGATATTTATGAAAGACAAAACGTGGTGAACGACCATAAATTGCGTCCCAATTACGATAATTCGTCTCAAAAATGCGAATAGCGCATAAGTCAAGGGATTTATAAGAAACCGGAACAGCGGATAATTTTGAAGAAATATGCTGGAACAACAATTCGGAAAAGCGGATTACATCAATATCCTGAATCAGTTCCGACAGATTAATCACCCTGCTGCGATTGGATATGGGCGCCTTACCGGAATAACATTCAGGAATTGATGGGGCAAGCGCCTGGAACATGCGGTCAATGTGGCTATTAAACAGCAGAGTCGCATGATGTAATGTTCGTCCGTGGTGTACTGCGCCTGCACAACCGGAGAATTTCCTACGGTCTGTGAACAAGGCATATCTGGAATCGACGGTTACGTGAATATCCCATAAAAGCAAAGCAGACAGCATGAGAGCGGTCAGTTCGTCGAAATTTATAGATTCGCGGTTACGAATCAGCGTCAGGTTTATATTGCCTAAATCATGGAAGACCGTACCGCCCCCCGATAATCGTCGCGCAATAGGGATATTGTTACTTTCGGCAAAATTGACATTAACTTCCGCAAAGATGTTCTGATGCCGCCCCACGATTATGGATTCTGCGTTCTGCCAAAGCAAAAAATACTCATCGTTGCTGTGTTTCAGCAAGAACTCCTCTGTGGCCAAGTTAAGAAACGGGTCCGTTTCTTCAATTCGTAAACATTTTATCATAATTGCATTGCCGGTTAAAAAAAAACATTTATCTTTGCGCCCGTTTTGAGGGTTGTTAGCTCAGTTGGTTTAGAGCATTACCTTGACAGGGTAGGGGTCACTGGTTCGAATCCAGTACAACCCACATTAATTCACTCATTAACAGCTGTTTAACTCCGTCGGAATGTATCCGTCGGTGTTTGGCATCATCGCCGCCGGATAGTATGGATTATCACGTAATTCTTTGTCATTCAGCTGTTTAATTTTCACAACCGCTGCTATTTCCCAAGCCCAATAGCCCTGATAAGCGTTATCATCTCTCAGGTGAGCGTCGTAGGCATCGCCGAGGTTTTCGGGCGTATAATAATGATTTTCGAGATAGCATTTGAGGCTGTCAACTGCGTTTTCGTCCTGACTGTCAATGATGTCATCAATTACCTGTCTGTCAGACACACTAATCATAAGTTCTTCAGAAACAGGGTGTTCCGGATATTTGCTGTAAATCAGGAAATCAAGTAACTTATCGGATTTTCCAGCAGAGCGAATTTTTTCCGACGTTTGTTTAAAATAATGTGGCTCAATATCAAGCAATACAGCCAGCGACAGAATGGCCAACGCATCTCGATACATGAAGGTGTGGGGTATTGTTTCCGTAAAATACGTGAAGTAGTCGCGAAAAAAGTCCTGCCATCCCTTGTCAGTTGAGCGCCCCATGGAATACCACACATCCGACATGGTAAATAAGGCCTGTGAGAGGGCAAAATTTGCGGCGTTCAGTTCTTCTAAATTTTTTCTTCGCATATTTTTGTCGCGTTCTTTTAAAGTTGTAACAATATTATATCGCACAATACACAGCAAGTTTCGGAAATAATTTGCCGAACGACGTGTATCTCGCAGACAGCAGTCGGCGAGCGATGTCTGGTCGGCGTCCGGCTGCATCTGAATCACAGGTACGAGCTCTGCACTACGCTTAAAAATTTTACTCCAAAAAGACATATCAATGTTCCGTTAATGTTCTACGTAATAAGTTGTATAAAATATCCGTTATGTCGCCGTATGCTGAGGGCATTATTGCCGTCAAGCAGCAGATATTGTCCTTTAATACCCGTCAAAGTTCCACTAATTTCAGGGGTTTTATCAAAAGTCAACGAGACCGGCTTCTGGGGCAAATATTGGACAGGGTAGTTAAACACAGCAACAGTCTGATTGTCGTCTCGATATTGCTGCAACTCCGTCGGTAACAAACTGACCGCTTTATCTTTTTCGGCCAGCAGGTCAACATGAGCGATAACATTTTGCAGCATATCATGCCAATTAGTGATGTCGTGGTAGTGTTGTTTGAGGAATGTTTCAATGATGCCGGCGATATGGCGGTTAGGGGTTTTTGCCAGTCTGATGGCTTGTATTGCGCCCTGGTCGAGCCAGCGTGTCGGCAACTGATGTTCCCGCGTTACGCCGACCTTCACGTCGCCGGTTATGGCAAGATAGACATAATGCGGTATCAGGTCATTTGCCTTTGCCCATTCCAAATCGCGGGCTATTCCAAACTCTGCCCGCGACATTTCCGGGTGGACGACAGAGGCATCGGCCTCCGGCACTGACCGGAAGCAGTTGTAGCAGAATCCCTGGCCGTATGATGTTTTAGTTCGCTTGCCACAGGCGATGCAATTGATTTGTCCATTACAGACCAACTGTATAGGGCGCCCCAACAGTTCGTTCATATCCACGAATTTATCTCCAATCGGCAGGCTGTAGCGCACCGGATTGGCGGGCTCCGCTTCCATTTTCAGTATGTTTCCATGGTATTCTGTCATTGGTTTTGATGTGAGATTTCTCTTGCCGCATTTTCTTTTGCCAATTTTACAGCCTTGAGCAAAGCCTCGTCAATGTCGCGTATGATGCCAAATAACCCCACATCGCCGATAATATTTTTAGCGATGTAGGCTTTCACTTGTGTATCAATCATTTTGCCGGAGATTTTCAGGTCGCGGTCGTTCTTCGCTACGCCATGTTTGGTTGCATAGGCAACGAACTGGTCAAGAATATGCTCTCGTGTAAGATGTTCCTTAAATTCTGCCACGTCAGCGAGAGTTTTCAGTTCGTCGAGGTGGTTTTCGCTATAGTCGTGTGCGAAGTTATAGACTAACTGTTTGGCATATATTTTAGAATAATAAGGCGAGAATCCGGTGGTGTCGAAAGGCACAAAACAGTCGGGCATGATTCCGCCGCCGCCATACACTGTTCGTCCGAATTTGGTTTTATATTGCAGCGAATCGGCGAATCGGATGCTGTCGGCGACTAAGAATTCGCCATGTTTTGAGCGTTTTTCGAGGTCATGCTGATATTCTTCCTGACCATCCTGATAGGGTTTCTGGATGCAGCGTCCGCTTGGCGTGTAGTAGCGGGATACGGTCAAGCGCATTGCCGAGCCGTCACCAAAAAGGATTTGCTCCTGTACAAGCCCCTTTCCGAAAGAACGTCGTCCAATGATGAGGCCGCGGTCGTTATCCTGTATGGCGCCTGCAAAAATCTCGCTGGCCGACGCCGAATACTCGTCTATCAGTACATACAGCTCTTTGTCGAACCATCGTCCCTGCTGGGGAGCCAAATAGGTGTATCGTGCACGGGTACGTCCCTCAACATATAGTGCTGGCTCGTCCTTGTCCAAAAAGTCGTTAACCATACGGATTACCGCCTGCAGGAGTCCACCGGGGTTACCCCGCAGGTCAATGATTAATTTTCGGGCACCCTGCGCGTCTAATTTTTCAACAGCCTGCGTAAATTCGCCATAGGTTTTCTCGCTGAAGCGGGTTACTTTTACATATCCGGTTTCGGCGTCAATCATGTAGCTGACATCAATACTGATAAGCGGGATGTCTCCACGTGTGATGTCATAGTTGATGATGTCGCTCAGTCCGCGACGGCGGATTCCGACCATAACTTTAGTGCCTTTTTCTCCGCGCAGCAGATGCAGCACATCGTCCTGTTTGATTTTTACACCAGCAATGACTTCGCCATTGACCTCTACGATACGGTCGCCGGTTTGTATGCCAAGTTCATAAGACGGCCCGCCAGTGATTACATCGACTACATTAACCGTGTCGTTAAATATGGAAAACTGTATGCCGATACCGCCGAAGTTCCCCTGCATTTCTTCATTGACTTCCTGCAGGTTACGCTTTTCGATGTAGGTGGAATGAGGGTCAAGCGTACCCAATATGGCTGGAACTGCCGATTCAATCAGGGCGCTACGGTCAACTGTATCAACATAGTTCGCTTCAATGGCATTTATCAGTACGTCTAATTTGTTTGCCGACGATGCCGGAACAAAAGCCGCCTGAAAACGTCCCGCGCTAAAGCGCTGTCCCAGCAGGATTCCCGCAACAAGACATACCGCAATAATTAGCGGAAGCCATACATTAAATTTTTTGGTCATAATGAACAATATATATGAATTAAATTTTAATCAATATCAATTCTGACTATTTCAATATTAGCCCGTTTCAGCAGTTCGATTCCATCTTCAAGCCGGTAATTAGTGGTGAAAACTACCCGCTTAATACCGGCCTGTATAATTAGCTTGGCACATTCCATACAAGGTGAGGATGTAACATACAGGGTCGCTCCGTCGCTGCTGTTGTTAGACTTGGCCACTTTTGTAATAGCATTAGCCTCCGCATGAAGCACATAAGGCTTTGTCCGGTTGTTCTCATCTTCGCAGACGTTCTCAAAGCCCGCCGGAGTTCCATTATACCCATCGGAAATAATCATCTTGTCTTTCACTAATAGGGCGCCTACCTGTCGCCGCTGGCAATAGGAATTTTGTGCCCATATTGCCGCCATCTTCAGATAGCGCTGGTCAAGCAAATACTGTTTATCCATTTACGATTACTGAATATTCGCGGCAAAGGTAAAAAAAAATCCTGAAACAGAAGTGATTTTTTGTAATGTGTAGTAATATGGAGTTTCTTGGTGAAAGCGACGATAGATGCTCGCGCACTCGAGAAAGCGGATGTTAAGTTGGCAGAGGTGATGTCGTGGGTGAATGATGACTTGTTAGACAGGGTAGATAAAAAAGAATGGATTCATGGATTAACAAACAGCGGGAAACTTCCGCTGAGGTTGCCAATTCAAAAATCCACGACACAAAAGTACAAAAACTTATTGAAGACCGCCAAAGGCGAGGTTTACGGCTTCACCTTGGGCAGTGAGGTATTCATCGACCAA
Source organism: Bacteroidales bacterium (assembly GCA_031272965.1). Taxonomy (GTDB): domain Bacteria; phylum Bacteroidota; class Bacteroidia; order Bacteroidales; family Prolixibacteraceae; genus JAISSS01. The sequence goes on from JAISSS010000057.1 coordinate 5,420, forward strand.
AACCTGATGAACGCCAATAGGCCGGTACACGAGTTCGGCCACTTGTGGAACACTTTTATAAAGAAGAACAACAAAGACCTGTGGCGCAAGGGCGTGGAACTGATACAGGGTACGTCGTACTGGAATAATCTATTGAACGACCCCGCGTACAGTTATTTGTACAGGGACAAAAACAACCTTACCGAAGAAGAGATTGACGCCATTGCAGACGAGGCATTGGCGACGGTGGTGAAAGGATGTTGCAAGACGTAAAGAATGGCCGCACAGGATTGGGCATCTATGCACGGGTGAAACAGTGGCTCAATGGCGTAGCGAAAGCCAGAGGCGACAACAAGGATGGATAATTTACGGACGGCGTGGGAAATGATTAACGTTGTTCTGTACCGGCGGTTGCATCTGACTGAAAAAGTACACTGTCGCGAAAAAATCCGTACCTTTGTAAAAAATTTGCGGAGACAAATATGGAAAAAATTGATTGGGCAAGCCTGAAGTTCGGCTATCGAAAGGCCAATATTAATGTCCGGTGTCATTATAAGGACGGACAATGGGGGCCGCTGGAGCTCAGCGATTCCGAGTATATTAACATGCACATAGCGGCGGCCTGTCTGCATTATGGGCAGGAAGCCTTTGAGGGGCTGAAAGCGTTCACCGGCAAAGACGGACGGGTGCGGGTGTTCCGGGTTGACGAGAATGCCCGCCGGATGCAGCTCTCGTGCGATGGCATCCTGATGCCGCAACTGCCGGTCGAGACATTCATTGAGGCCGTGCGGATTGCCGTGGCTAAGAATATCGAATATGTTCCCCCTTACGGGTCCGGCGCGTCGCTGTATATACGTCCGCTGTTGATAGGTACGGGTCCACAAATCGGCGTCCGTCCGGCAACGGAATACCTGTTTATTGTGTTCGTGATGCCTGTTGGTCCATACTTTCCTACCGGATTCCAGCCTACTGACATCGTGATATACCGGCATTTTGACCGCGTGGCTCCGCAAGGTACCGGACGCTATAAAATTGGTGGCAACTATGCGGCAAGTCTTATGGCAGGCGAAAAAGCCCGCGAAGGCGGCTATTCGGCGGTGCTGTATTTAGATGCCCGCGAAAAGAAGTTCGTGGACGAGTGCGGGCCGGCAAACTTCTTCGGCATAAAAAATAATACTTACATTACACCGCTGTCGGATTCCATTTTGCCGTCAATTACCAACAAAAGCCTGATGCAGCTGGCCGAAGATATAGGCATGAAAGTAGAACGCCGTCCGGTTCCGGTTGAAGAGCTGCCTTCTTTTGAAGAAGTCGGCGAATGTGGTACCGCTGCGGTGATTTCACCCGTTAAGCGGATTTATGACGCCGACCTGGACAAAGAATATCTCTACGGCACAGAGCCGGGCCCGTGGTCGGTTAAACTGTACAGCAAACTGAAAGCCATTCAATGTGGCGACGAGCCTGATAAATATGGCTGGGTAACGATTGTTGAGCCGGAATAGCCGCTACCTTAAAAGAAACGTCTGATACCGATTAGTTTTCGCACCTCTTTCATGGTTGCGGAGGCTGATTCGCGGGCTTTTTCTGCGCCTTCGCGGGCAACCCGTGCCATAAAGGCCTCATCGGCAAGGATACTGACGATACGCTCGCGGATGGGGGCTGTGAAAGCAATAATGTCTTCGGCGAGCTGCTTCTTCATGTCTCCGTATCGAATCCGGCAGTTGTTATATTTGTCGTCAAAAAACGCAATAACGTCGGATTTCGACACAATGTTCATCAGCGTAAAGAGGTTCTGAATCGGTTCCGGTTTCTGCTGGTTCGGAGTTGTGGGGCCGCTGTCGGTAACTGCCCGCATCACTTTTTTGCGAATGTCTTCCGGCGTGTCTATCAGGTTAATGGCATTTCCCTCTGATTTTCCCATTTTTCCGCTGCCGTCCAACCCCGGCACTTTTATGGGGTCTTTGCCGTCATATGTAAAAGGCCCCGGTTTAGGGAAGAGTTCGGCGCCATACATGCGGTTAAAGCGGGCCGCAAATTTCACAGCCATTTCCAGGTTCTGTTCCTGGTCTTTGCCCACCGGCACGTAGTTTGCCCGATGAATGATGATGTCGGCCGCCATAAGCACCGGATAGGTAAGCAGCCCCGCGTTCACGTTGTCGGGGTTCTTGCGGGCCTTGTCCTTAAATGAAGTGGTGCGTTCCAGCTCGCCGAGATATGCGTTCATGTTCAAGTAAGTATAGAGTTCCAGCGTCTCCGTGAGGTCGCTCTGGATGTATATTGCCGCCTTGTCGGGGTCGATGCCGCATGCAAGATACTCTGCCAGCACCTGCCTGACACTGCCGTGAAGGTTCTCAGGCGTGGGATGCGTAGTCAGCGAATGAATATCTGCGATAAAAAAATAGCACCGATAGTTATCCTGCATGGCTACAAAATTGCGGACAGCCCCGAAATAGTTCCCCAAATGCAGGTTGCCCGTAGGCCTGATGCCGCTTAAAACAACTTGTTTACTCATATTGCCATTAAAATTTGGCGCAAAATTAGAAATTTTAGGCCATGCCACCGTAAAAAATCACAATATTTATTATATGAGCACAATATTTGCCCTATTATGAAACATGTTTTATTTTTTCTTTTCCTGCGGTTTTAAGTCTGGAAAACAGGACAACTATAGGAAAATATTGCTATGCCTGTTGCCTTACCGGGGCAATTTGCCATCGTATCGCACAGCCCCCTACGCCGTCATTGCGGGCTTGACCCGCAATCCCCCCCTTTTCTTCTACACTCTTCCCCAATCCGGGACACAATTTGACACAAATTTTTTCGGCGAATCCGTGAACAAAAAACAACGTCCTGCGTTTTATTAATAGACGTTGGTTGAAATGGATGTGGCCGAAGGTGAAAAAAAGAGAAACAAAACCGCGACCGCATTACCAAATCATCAGG
>JAISSS010000060.1 GCA_031272965.1 Bacteroidales bacterium
AAACGATACCCGCGCCAGCCGCCCCTTGGCCATCCATACCCGACCGCCTCTCCGTTGAAATAATCGCTAAAAATGGCGGTATAGCCGTTTCTCTGATACAGCGGCGAGCGGCAGAATATGTAGCTGGCGTTGTCATACCACATGCTGTCGGGATAAGCGTCAACTAACTTGGGATTTTTCAGCACCCCGGAGTCCAATCGTGCCTCATGCAGGGCAGTTTTTTCAGCTTTACTAAGCGAGTTACCGTCTTGAGCCCAAACAAATGTGGCAGGCAGCAAGCATAAGAACAGTATGGATAATATTATTTTTTTAGACATGGCTAATGGTTATTTAATTATTTACGATACACCGGCAAGTCTTTTGGCATCATCTAACGAATATCCCAAACTTTGAAGCAAATTGACAACGTATCCCTTCAACAGGCTGGTAGCATATTGATACGAGGGGTCATTCACCTGGGCCATGACTGCATTATATTCGTCAGGGAAACCATCATAGCCATTAGCATTTTGACCGAAATCATAATTCCAGTGATATGACTCATGGCACATCAGGTTCTGCAGATTGGACATATTGTCAAATACAGAATTGTAATGGTCAAAATAAAAATTTCCGGCATAATTTCCGTATCCAATAGCACATGTCTCGCAAGAATTAACCCCGACAAAATTTAATGATTGCATACCTGATGGTAAAAACTGCCGCAAGACCTCTCCTTTTGCGCTACTGCTCACAGAGGAGCTTGAAAAAAGGTAACCGGCGTCATCGCCAGTGTATGGAGTGAAATCTTCCGCACCTATGAACCGCACATCCTGGTCGGTTCCGCGGAAGCCGAGATAGAGACCTGACATCGCGTCGTAATAATGTGAACCGGCTCTTATTGCGCGCATGGCTTCTCTGTCAAGCAGCTCTACCTCCTGCTTGAGTTCATCGAAACTCAATTTTCGACGCTTTTTTCTGAATGGCCAAAATTTTAATTTCATAATGCTAATAATTTTGATACAAATGTAGGTCGTTTTTCATTACTCTCTAAAGTTGTAATATTGGAACGTTACAATAGTGCAGTATTATGATATTATTAATATATAATTAACAAACGATTAGGATTTAGCGATTTTGTTAGGTTTTAGCGAGCAGTAAAATATTGATTTTCATGTTCGGCAGGGGTAATCGCAGATGATTACCCCTGTTTGTCAGGTATAAATATCAGTATCAGCGTTGTCTATAATGCACTGTTGGCAAGGCGCGCAGGCGGGCAGCGGCGGTTTCTGGGGTGATGTCGCGTTGCGGGTTGGCCAGCATTTCGTATCCCACCATGAATTTTTTGACGGTTGCCGAGCGCAGCAGTGGCGGATAGAAGTGGAGATGGAAGTGCCATTCGGGATGTTCGTGGCCGTCGGTAGGCGCCTGATGAATCCCTGCGGAGTACGGGAAGGACACTTCAAAGAGGTTGTCATAGAGGATTGTCAGGCGGCGGTATATGTCAGCCAGCGCCGTTTTTTCGGCGTCGTTCATCAGCCCGATGTGCGCTGTTGGACGGCGGCTGATAATCATCGCCTCGAAGGGCCATGTAGCCCAATATGGCGCTAAGGCTGTGAAATGTTCGTTTTCGACGAGCAGGCGGGTTGTCAGCGCGCGTTCACGGGCCAGGTAGTCGGACAGCAGGGTTCGTCCGTGCGTTGCGAAGTATTCGCCTTGGCGGACGGCTTCTTTCTGCGGCTCGTTAGGGATGAGGCTGGACGCCCATATCTGGCCGTGCGGATGGGGGTTGCTGCATCCCATGATGCTGCCTTTATTCTCAAAAATCTGCACGTAGTTTATAAAATCTTTGTTGCCGAGTTCGGTGTATTCATGCTGCCATACATCGACTACGCGGCGGATGTCGGCCAGTTCCATTTCGGGGATTGTCAGGTCATGGCGGGGCGAGAAGCAAATCACTTTACAGATGCCACGTTCGCTTTCGGCGCGGAAGAGGTCGCCGTCGCCGTCGTGTCCGTCCGGGGCGTCGGCCAGCAGGGCGCTGAAGTCGTTAGTGAAGACGAAAGTTCCTGTATAGTCGAGGTTTTTCAGGCCTCCGGCGCGTTCGTTTCCGGGGCAGAGGTAGCAGGCGGGGTCATAAGCGGGACGCTGTGTTTCCTGCATTTTTTCCACCTGTCCCTGCCACGGGCGTTTGGCGCGGTGTGGCGACACCAAAATCCAATCGCCGGTCAACGGATTGAACCGGCGATGGGAATGGTCTTCCATATTGAATGTTGTCATTCTTATTTGGTTAACTTTTTCTTAATTAGAAATTAATTTAGAACAGACGTTTTCCGCCGTCGCCGATTTCGGCCACATAAAATTCGGCTTTCAGGCCGGTTTTAGCCTCGTATTCTTTGCCTACTATGGCTTTGAAGTTGTCGATAGCCTCGTCTTTAACGATAGATACCGTGCATCCGCCGAATCCGCCGCCGGTCATGCGGGAGCCGATAACGCCGGGCACTGTCCATGCGGCTTCGGCCATTGCATCGAGCTGTGGACCGGTAACTTCATAGTCGTCCCGCAGGGATACGTGAGAGGCGTTCATCAGTTGGCCGAACTTTTCGAGGTCTCCGGCTTTGAGGGCAGTAACGGCGTCCGTAGTACGGCCGATTTCAGTAACCACGTGGCGGGCGCGGGCGCGTACCACAGGGTCGGCAATTTTGGCCTCCACTGTTTTAAAGTCGGCAACGCTCAGGTCGGCTAACTGCTTGATGGGCTTGTATGGTTTGATGGCTTCCACTGCTGCCTTACACTGTGCCACCCGCTCGTTATATTTGCCTGAATCGAGTTTGTGGGGGCTGTGGGTATTGCTGACGATGATTTTGGCGCCTTTCAGCACTACCGGCACCAGCTCGTAGTTGAGCGTATCGCAGTTCAGGAATATGGCCTTGTCTTTGGCGCCGAAGCCGGAGGCGAACTGGTCCATGATTCCGCACATCACGCCTGCGAACTCGTGTTCGGCTTTCTGGCTCATCTTAACGAGGTCGAGGCGGGGCAGGTTGTAGCCGTAAACGTCGTTGATGGCCACCGCCGTTACTACTTCGAGGGCCGCCGATGAGGACAGCCCCGCACCGGCCGGAACGTCGCCATAAATGAGAATGTCGGCGCCGGTATCGGGGGTGAGACAGCGTTTGACGAACTGCGCAATCACACCGAGCGGATAGTTCACCCATGCCTTCCCGTCTAACGGAGTGGTCAATTCGGTAAGCGACAGCTCTTTTTCGAGCTCGAAATTTAACGACGCAAACCGGAACGAGGGTCTGTTCACCTTGCGGATAACGCAGTAGGCCCCAAAACTGAGGGCACAAGGGAACACGTAACCGCCGTTATAGTCGGTGTGTTCACCGATAAGGTTCACGCGGCCAGGCGAGAAATAGCCGATGGCATCGCCCGCCCCGTATTTTTCAACAAATTTTTCTTTCAGAATTTTTATATCCATCTTATTATTGATTTAAAAACTTTAAGCGGTAAAGATAGTAATAATTATCAAACAGTCGATACGTCAATATGATTTTTTTTGTTATTTCACATTTCAGAGGGCGGGCAAATAGACGGCTGCGGACTGTGTCATCGAAGCTACTGCCTGTTAACCGCATCCGACTTGCCTCTTGCCTGTTCCAGTTCGTCGCCGAGCTGTGTCCAGCGGAGCATGGCGTCGTCCAACCGGGCTTTCAGGTCGCTGTATGTCTGGAAAATGGCGGGGGCGCCTTCGAATCCGGGGACATTCATCAAGGTATCCAGCTCGCTGATTTTCCGCTCTATTTCTTCTATTTCCTGTTCTGCGGCGGCGATAGTTTTTCCCAATTTTGCGATAACGCGGCTGAAGGCCTTGCGTTCCCCGTATGACAGTGTATTTTGCTGTAAAACAGGCTCTTTGGGCTTTAACGGCGTCGTTTCCGATTGGGCAGGCAGTTCCAAATCGCGCAGCGATTCGAGTTTTTTCTTTTGCAGGAAGTCATATATGCCGCCCAGATGCTGTTTTATTTTGCGGTCTCGGAACTCGTAAACCACGTTCACCAGGCCGTCGAGGAACTCGCGGTCGTGCGACACTATGAGTGCGGTGCCGTCGTATGCGGTCAGCGCCTGCTTAAGCATGTCTTTCGACTGCATATCCAGATGATTTGTAGGCTCGTCGAGTACGAGGAAGTTTACCGGTTCGAGCAGCAGTTTCACCATTGCCAACCGCGTCCGCTCGCCACCCGACAGCACTTTTACTTTCTTGTCAACGTCGTCGCCCGAAAACATGAAGGCGCCCAGCAGGTCGCGCAGTTTTGAGCGGATGTCGCCGACAGCGATGCGGTCAACTGTTTCTAAGACGGTCAGGTTCTCGTTGAGGCGCTGTGCCTGATTTTGTGCGAAATAGCCGATTTGGACGTTATGGCCGATTTTCATGGAACCGGAGCAGTCGAGTTCGCCGGTGATGATACGAGCCAGCGTGGTTTTACCCTCGCCGTTTTTGCCCACGAAGGCCACTTTTTCGCCGCGTTCGATGGTCAGGGCGATGTCGTCGAGTACGAGCAGGCTGCCGTATTTTTTGGACAAATGTTCACAATCAACCACAACCGTACCTGCCCGTTGTGCAGGGGCGAAGCGGATGTTGAGGCGCGAGCGGTCTTCGACGTCCATTTCGATGCGCTCCAAGCGGTCGAGCATTTTTATACGCGACTGCACCTGCACCGATTTGGTGGGTTTATAGCGGAACCGTGCGATGAAATCTTCGGTATCTTCGATGAGTTTCTGCTGGTTTTTATAGGCGGCCATTTGTGTTTCGCGGTGTTCCTGCCGCAACGTGAGATAGCGGTCGTAGTTGGCCTTACAGTCGTATATCTGGCCGAGAGAAATCTCGATGGTACGGGTTGTAACCTGGTTCAGGAACGCGCGGTCGTGGGAAACGAGCACCACTGCGCCCGGATAGTTCTTCAGGAAGTCTTCGAGCCATTGAATAGATTCTATGTCCAAGTGATTTGTAGGCTCGTCGAGCAGGAATACGTCGGGCTTTCGCAGCAGGATTTTTGCCAGTTCGATGCGCATTCGCCAGCCGCCGCTGAACTCGGATGTATTTCGGGCGAAGTCGTTACGGGAGAATCCCAGCCCTTTGAGGGTTATTTCGAGTTCGGCGTCCATGTCGTCGGCTCCGGCGAGGCGGAATCTGTCGTTGAGTTCGGCGAGGCGGTCGATAAGTTGCAGGTATTCGGGCGAGGCGTAGTCGGAACGCTCGGCAAGAGCACGTCCGATGCTGTCGGCCTCGTGTTTGAGGCGGAGGGTTTCCTCGAAAGCGGCGCGGGTCTCGTCCCACACTGTGCGGACGTCGCTGACTGCCATCTGCTGTGGCAGGTACCCGATATTCAGGTCTTTGGGCTGGGAGACGGCGCCGGAGGTGGGCGTCTGCAGGCCTGCAAGGATTTTGAGCAGGGTTGATTTACCGGCGCCGTTTTTGCCGACCAGTCCTATGCGGTCTTTAGGCGCTATCAGAAATGAGATGCCTTTTAACAGGTCGAAGCCGCCGAAGCTTACCGTTAAGCGGTCAACAGAAATCATATTTCGACCAGTTTATTACGGATTCCGTACATTACTAACTGTGCCGTATTTTTACATTCGCTTTTTTCGAGGATATTTGAGCGGTGCTTGTCCACTGTGCGTTTGGATATGTACAGTTTATCGGCGATTTCCTGATTTGAGAGGCCTTGACATACTAACAGCAGGATTTCTATTTCGCGGCTCGACAGTATGGCCTGTCGCTCGTCGGGTTTATGGCGGGTACGCAGGTTGCTGACTAAGTTGTGCAGCAGCTCTGATGAGAAGAAGTTTCCGCCTTCGCTCACGGCGGTCAGGGCGGCTTTCACGTCAGCCATGTCTGAATTTTTGAGTAGGAAGCCTTTCACGCCTGCATCTACCATTTTGTAGTAGTAGTCTTCCTCCCCGAACATTGAGAGAGTGATAATTTTCAGGTCGGGATGCGTCTGCAAGGCTAATTTTGCCGCCTGAATCCCGTCCATTACAGGCATATCAATATCCAGCAGCACGATGTCGGGCACTGTGGTGCATAGCAGGTCTAAAAATTCCTGCCCGTTAGCGGCTTCTCCCACAACCATACAACTTTCGAGGCTGTTCAGCAGGATTTTCAGCCCGTTTCGGAACAGCGTGTGGTCGTCAACGAGGACGATTTTGCATATTTTGTTCATATTTCTTCAGTATTTATTTTAATGACAGCCGACATGCCTTCGCCCGGCTGACTGTGTATTTTTATGTCGCCTTTCAGCGAGGTTATCCGTGTTACGAGGTTTTTTAGCCCCTGACCTCTGTCAGTGTCGGTATTTTTCGACATCTTAAAGCCAACGCCATTGTCCTGATATTCAGCGGTTATCTTTTTATTGTCCATAAACAGGCGGATATTGATGACCGTGGCGCCGGCATGTTTTATGGTGTTGTTAATGAGCTCGCACAGTACGCGGTACAGCACGACTTCCATATCGGGGTCAAACCTCTCGTCTTCGATATTGGTGGTAACATTAATTTTTATGGCGCCGGTAATGTTGATGCGGTTTATGAAGCTGCGCAACGCCGAAAGCAATCCGAGGTCGAGCGTATGAGGGCTGAGGTTATTGGATATTTCTTTCAGCGACTTGATAGCCTCGTCAATAGCCATCTCCGTATTTCCGAGAATTTCGTCAGCCTTGTCGGTCTTTTTCAGCTGCGACAGCGCCGATACCGACAGCTTGACACACGACAATAAGGGGCCCAGCCCGTCGTGGAGGTCTTTTGAGAAGCGTTTCCGTTCTTTTTCTTCCGTCTGTATAATTGTCCGCAGGAACATTTTTTCGGTGAGCCGTCGCGAATCCTCAACCCGCCGCATATATTTAAATATTTTCTGAATCAGGAACACTCCGCAGGCGAAGGCCAGCGATACCACCACTCCAAACCACACCATCACGCGCCCCAGTTCCTCACGGGTAACGTCGCTGATAAAGGGCAATACTTCCACGAGATGCTGCACCGCCATCAGGATAAAGCCCAATGTGAGCAGCATCCATGAGAAATTGTATTTCGTTACCTTCGTAAGTTTTATGGCTACGCTAACCGCAATTATCTGTAGCACGATGGTTATTATCAACAATATTCGTAATGCCATATACGTTGTCTCTGTATGCGGCGCAAAGTTAGCACGAATTTACGTACCTGAACATTTTCAGGCCGAAAAAATGCCGTTAATTTAAGTTTTTCTATTCCGCAATCCGGTTCGTAAAGGCATCCACTATATGTTAAATTTTATCGGCCATAGCTTCGATGACCTCGTCGCGGGTAATTGGCAGGCGTTTGCCGAGCACTTCGCAGCCCTGTTCGGTAATCAACAGGTCGTCTTCCAAGCGTATTCCGCCTACGGATTTGAACTGCGCAACTTTGGGGTAGTTAATAAAATCGCGGAATCTTTTCTCCGCGCTCCACTTGTCGATGAGTGCGGGGATGAAATAGATTCCAGGTTCGTTGGTAACCACGTGTCCGGCCAGCAGCGTTCTGGCGAATCGCAGGGAAGCCAGTCCGAACTGGGTGGAGGGGCGGATGTTGCTGTCATATCCCACATTACGCTGTCCGAGGTTTTCCATATCATGGACGTCGAGGCCGAGGGCATGTCCCAGCCCGTGCGGCATAAAGAGGGCATGAGCGCCCCGGCTGACCGCTTCTTCGGGGTCTCCCTTCATAATACCCAGACAGGTGAGTTGGTATGCAATGAGGTTGCATACGGCAAGATGTACAGAGAGGTATGTAGCGCCGGGACGTGCCAGCCGTCGCGCCTCCTCATTGGCTGCCAGAACGATGTTATAGATTATGGCAGCTTTGGGGGAGAATTTGCCGTCAACAGGGATTGTGCGCGTATAGTCGGAGGCATAGTGCATCTCTGTTTCGGCGCCCGCATCCACCAGCAGCATCCGGTTTGGTTCAAGGCTCACGTTCTGCGGGTGATTGTGCAGCACCTCGCCATGCTGGGTAACAATTGAGGGGAACGAAGTTCGATGGCCGACAGCATGAGCGACACATTCCATAGCCGCGGCAATCTCATGCTCTTTAGTGCCGGCAGTGGCCATCTGCATACCGATGATGTGCATATCGTAGCCGGTTGCGGCAGCTTTTTTCAGCTCCTCAATTTCGCACGGTTCTTTTATCAGGCGCATCGAAATTATTGCCTGAATTAATCGCAGGGAAGCTGCTGATGTTAAATAATCATTATCAAATCCGAGCAATTCAGTTAACAATAGCTTCGTCGCAGCGCGATAGGGGGGTAAAAAATGCACCTTTCGACCGGTAATTTTTGCCTTCGCGATGTATAAAAACAGGCTGCGTAATGGTCTAATCTGCTTAATACCAACACGTTTACAGTGCTCTTCGAGGTCGGGCTCTGCCCCGCTCCAAATGATGTCCTGCATTGTTTTGCGGTCGCCGAAAATAATTTCGTCCCCGCTGTCAGTGTCAATAACGCCCGCCAGATTTGGGATGTCAAGTCCAAAATAGTAGAGAAAGCTACTGTCCTGCCGGAACGGATAGGTATTATCCTCATAATTGCAGGGCGCTTCCATGTTGCCCGTCAATAAGATAATCCCATTATTTAAAAGCCTGTTTCTCAATAAGTTACGGCGATTATGATATACTATTTCACTAAACATAGAATATAAATTACAGCATTAAAATCTGCAATAAAAGTACGATTTTTTTTGGTACGCGAAGTTTTTTTTTGGCGGTTTGAAAAAAAAATATTATTATTGCAACGAAATTAGATAGAATTTTGAATAAACGAGAGCAGAAACGGAGGATACTATGGAGAACTATTTATTACAATACATGAACAAGCGTCTGCCGGATGATGAGAACCTGCCTTATCACCGGCCATCCGGTCCTGTCATCACCATTTCGCGGGAAGTGGGATGCGGCGGGCTTGAAATAAGCCGTCTGCTGGCCGAAGAGCTCAGCAAGAACGGCGCATACCGCCCGTGGCAGGTCATCAGCAAGGAAATCCTGACACACAGCGCTATGGAGCTGAAAGTGGCGCCCGAAAAGATAGAGCGCCTGCTTAAATCCGCCGGATTCACCTCATTTGAGGAAGTACTCGCCGCAATGTCAGACAAATATTATAAGAGTAACAAGCGGATTATCCGGCAAGTACGCACCGTTATCCGCAACTTCGCCACTAATGGATACGGAATAATACTCGGACGTGCCGGGCACATCATCGCCGCCGACATCAAGAACGCATTGCACGTCCGCCTCGTTGCGCCCTACAGCTGGCGCGTCAACAAGGTGATGGAGCGGTTCCGGTGTGACGAAAAAATCGCCGCAAAAAAAATCGAAGACGGCGAAATAGAACGCAGCAACTTCAAACGCTTCTTCGCCGACGCAAAGGGCGACGAGAGATTCGACCTGTGCATCGATGTGTCGGGGTTCTCCCCGCAGTCAATTGCAGGGCTTATTGCTCATGCTTTTGAATATAAAAAGCTGCCACAGAACATTAATATACCTTATTTTTAAAGTAATACTTTAAATAAACTTAATCTTTTAATTTAATTAATATATATGAATAAACTTATTATCAGTGTTTTATACTGCATAACGTCTTGTCTAATGATGGGTTCGTGCAGCGATGGATATGCACCATTGTTCGATTCCAATCTCACCAATGCCGACTATAATCCGGCTGTATGGACGGTCGATGCGGAAGGGGTGATAGCCGCCTCCGCCGACGATGCTATATGGACGAAGGTCGAATACGAGAACTTTGAGCTCGCCGTAGAGTTCAAGAACGACAAGTGCACTAACAGTGGCGTTGTCATATATGCCACCGACAAGAAAAACTGGATACCCAATGCTGTGGAGGTTCAGATAGCCGATGACTGGTGCGACCACTTCGACGCCCAAGCCTCTACCGGTTCCTGCGGCGCCATATATGGGCACCTTGCCCCGTCAGAGTTCCGCCTCGTGAAAAAGCCCGGCGAATGGAACAGCATGAAAATCGTCGCCAAAGGCCAAGACATAAAAGTATGGCTGAACGGCAAAGACATCACCGCAATGGACATGCGGCTGTGGACCGACGGCACAAAGAACCCCGACGGCTCCGACATCCCCAGCTGGCTGCCCAAGCCCTACGCACAACTGCCCACCAAAGGATTCATCGGATTCCAGGGTAAACATGGCGACGCCACTATATGGTTCCGCAATATCCGCATTAAACAGCTGTAATACACACATCATGAACGACTTCTCCCGCCGGGACTTCCTGAAGAAAACAGCCGCCACTGCCGGACTGTTATATATAGTGCCCAGCCATGCTGTCAGCGGACTGGGACACCGCGCTCCGAGCGACAAGCTGAACATCGCCGGAATAGGCGTGGGCAGCAAGGGACATGTGAACCTGCGAAACATGAAAACAGAGAACATCGTGGCGCTTGCCGACATAGACTGGAACTACGCCAAGGGATGCTTCGAGAGCTTTCCGGCCGCCAAACGGTATTACGACTTCCGCACGATGTTTGACGAGATGGCCGCCAGCATCGACGCAGTAGTCATTGCCACTCCCGACCACACGCACACCACCGCCGCGTTAGCAGCCATGCAGCTGGGAAAACACGTGTATGTTCAAAAGCCGCTGACCCACGCCGTTTACGAATCGCGGCTGCTGTTAGAGGCCTCGCGACGCTATAAAGTGGTTACCCAGATGGGCAATGAGGGGCACAGCAGCGCCTCTGTCAGCGAGGTCTGCGAATGGCTATGGAGCGGCGCTATCGGCGATGTTACCCATGTTGATGCATGGACAGACCGCCCGATATGGCCGCAGGGGCTCTCCCGTCCGACACAGGACATGGGGGTGCCCGACCATATAAAATGGGACCTGTTTATCGGCCCGGCGCCCCTGCGTCCGTACCACAGCGCATATCACCCGTGGAACTGGCGCGGCTGGTGGGACTTCGGTACCGGCGCCCTCGGCGATATGGCCTGCCATGTCCTCGACGTGGTGTTCTCCGCCATGAAGCTGGGACATCCCACCGCAGTAAGCGCCTCATCCACCGCCTTTAACACTGAAAGCGCCCCGCAGGCTTCAATCATCCATTACGAATTTCCTGCCCGCCCTAAAGAAGGCAAAGTGAACATGCCCGCCCTCACCGTTACATGGTATGACGGGGGCCTCACTCCGAAGCGCCCCGCAGAACTGACTGACAATCAGGAATTTGGAGAAGGCAAAAACGGCATCATCTTTCACGGCTCAAAAGGGATAATTATCTGCGGCAACTATGGCGGCAGCTACAAGCTGCTACCCGAAAGCAAGTTCAAGAACGCGCCAAAACGCCTGCGCAGAGTGGAAACCAGCCACGAAATGGACTTCGTCCGCGCCTGCAAAGAAGCCCCTAACGTAAAAGACATGCCGCTCTCCAACTTCGAATATGCCGGACCGCTCAACGAAATGGTGGTCATGGGGAACCTCGCCGTGCGGCTTAAAAGCCTCGAAAAAAAGCTGCTCTGGGATGGCGATAATATGCGCATAACAAACCTGAGCGACAGCGACGAGATACGAGTGCCTAACGGCATCCCCGACACAAAACCGAACACCGTTAAGCTTAATGCCAAACAGGCCGCCGAAGAATATATCCGCCCGACCTATCATAACGGATGGGCCTTGAAAGTTACGTAAACATTTTTCGCGTAAACATACATTTTCATGGCATTTTTTTGAGACACTTCCCACATACCTAAAAAGGCGCCCCAAAATGGGGCGCCTTTGTTTAACAAACAATTTAATAAAATAATTTAATACAGCTCTTGTCCTTACTGCCTGAATTTCAGCTCGCCGTCCTGTACGTCCACAGTGATGAGCTGATTGGGGGCAATGGCGCCCGCCAGAATTTCCTTCGACAGTTCGTTGAGGATATACTTCTGAATAAGGCGGTTCACCGGACGGGCGCCGTATTGCGGGTCATAGCCCACCGAGGCGAGCCATTTTACGGCGTCATGCGTGATTTCGAGCCGGATATTCTGGCTGCCGATACGCTTCACCACCCTATTAAACTGAATCTCGACCACCTTTTCGATGTCCTCCCTGCTGAGCGGGGTGAACATGATGATTTCGTCAATACGGTTGACAAATTCCGGTCGCAGGCTCTTCCGCAGCAGCTCAAACACTTGTGTGCGTGTTTTTTCGAACACTTCCACGCGATTTTTGGCAGTCATCTGTTCAAAACCTTCCTGAATCAGGTGCGAGCCGAGATTGGAAGTCATAATGATGATAGTGTTTTTGAAGTTCACTGTGCGGCCTTTGTTGTCGGTGAGGCGGCCATCGTCGAGCACCTGCAGCAGGACGTTGAACACGTCGGGATGGGCTTTTTCGATTTCGTCGAACAGCACCACCGAATAGGGCTTATGGCGCACTGCTTCTGTGAGTTGTCCGCCCTCGTCGTAGCCCACATATCCGGGGGGCGAGCCGATGAGTCGCGTTACGGAGAACTTTTCCTGATATTCCGACATGTCAATTCGGGTCATCATCTGTTCATTGTCGAACAGACATTCGGCTAAAGCGCGGGCGAGTTCGGTTTTGCCCACGCCGGTAGTTCCCAGGAATATGAACGAGCCGATGGGGCGTTTTTCGTCCTGCAGTCCGGCGCGGCTTCGGCGCACGGCATCGGACACGGCGCGGATTGCCTCGTCCTGTCCCACTACGCGCTTGTGCAGCTCGTCTTCGAGGTTGAGCAGCTTTTCGCGCTCGCTTTGCAGCATCCGCGACACGGGGATTCCCGTCCAGCGGGCAACAACTGCCGCGATGTCTTCCGAATCGACCTCTTCCTTGATGAGGGCCTGGCCGTCCATACCCGACAATTCCTTCTGCGCCTGGGCGATGCCCTCTTCGGCTTCCTTAATTTTGCCGTAACGTATTTCGGCCACGCGCCCGTAGTCGCCCGTCCGCTCGGCCCGCTCGGCGTCGAGTTTCAGGTTCTCAATGTCCTGCTTATATTGCTGGATTTTATTAATCAGTGATTTTTCGTTCTCCCAGCGGGCGCGATATTTTGACTGTTCCTCTTTGAGGTTGGCAATTTCTTCGCTCAGTGACGCTAATTTTGCCTCGTCTTTTTCGCGTTTGATGGCTTCCCTCTCGATTTCTAACTGCTTGATTTTGCGCTCTATTTCGTCGAGGTTTTCCGGCACCGAATCCATATCTAAGCGCAGTTTTGCGGCGGCCTCGTCCATCAGGTCGATGGCCTTGTCGGGCAGGAATCTCTCGCTGATGTAACGCTGCGACAGCTCTACGGCGGCGATGATAGCATTGTCTTTAATGCGGACGCGGTGGTGATTTTCGTATCGCTCTTTCAGGCCGCGCAGGATAGATATTGCGCTGAGCGTATCCGGCTCATCGACCATGACAATCTGGAAGCGGCGTTCCAGAGCCTTATCTTTCTCGAAATACTTCTGGTATTCGTCGAGGGTTGTGGCGCCGATAGCGCGGAGTTCGCCTCGTGCTAATGCTGGTTTGAGGATGTTGGCGGCGTCCATGGCGCCTTCGCTCTTTCCGGCGCCCACCAGCGTATGGATTTCGTCGATGAACAGGATGATATCGCCGTTAGCCTGAATAACTTCGTTGACCACGGCTTTGAGGCGTTCCTCGAATTCGCCCTTATATTTCGCGCCGGCGATGAGGGCGCCCATATCGAGCGAAAACAGCTGCTTATTTTTGAGGTTTTCGGGGACATCGCCGCGGGCGATTCGCTGGGCGAGGCCTTCGGCGATAGCGGTTTTTCCGGTTCCCGGTTCACCGATAAGCACGGGGTTATTTTTCGTGCGACGGGTAAGGATTTGCAATACGCGGCGGATTTCCTCGTCGCGGCCGATAACGGGGTCGAGTTTGCCGCTGTTAGCCCGCTCCACCAGATTTATGGCATAGCGACTCAGGGAGTTGAAGCGGTCTTCAGCGGTTTGGCTGTCGGCCTTGGCGCCTTTGCGCAGCTCAGCGATAGCGGCCTGCATATCTTTGACGGTCAGGCCGTTATCTTTCATCAGTCGCGCCACGACGCCGCCATCCTCTAACAGGGCCAGCATAAGATGCTCCACAGAAACGAACTGGTCACCCATTTTACGGGCAATATCGGTCGCTTTTTGCAGACTTTTATTCGATTCATCAGAGAGATATTGCTGTCCGCCACTGACTTTCGGATAGGATTCGATAATCCGGTCAAGCGCCTGTTTAAACGCGGGGACATTAACACCCGCCTTCTTCAGCAGAAATTCCACCACATTATCGGCGGCATGAAACAGCCCTTTTAAGAGGTGGCCGGATTCGATGGCCTGCTGTTGCTGTGCCTGCGCCATTTCGGCGGCATGTTGCACGGCTTCCTGCGATTTGATTGTAAAATTATTAAAATTCATGTATATTGTTTCCTTTCTTTCCTTTTTAATTAATCTATACGACGCCCTTTTCCTATCAAAATTTCGGCCAAACGCGATTTAAGTATCAAAACAGCCAAAATGACACGTAATTAACCATATCGTCAGCCAAAATGTCAGATACAACCATCGCATAAGGGCATGAACATGTCCCTGACGGGACATATTCATGCCCACAATATCACATTGCGTCCCGTCAGGGACAAAATATTGGTAGAAAACGTTATGACCACACCTTGCTGCCGTCCCTGCGGGACGGAATGTGAAGACAGTGTACCTAAAGGCACACTGGGATTGCAGGCACAACAAAAAAACAACAATTTCAGCGCACTTGTCGAAAAAGAATGTATCTTTGCGCTGTAAATATGACAGGAAAAAAAAATATACGGCTTCAGAAGCTGGCGATTTTCGGTATTTTACTGACGCTGGCAGGGCTTCTGCAAGGCAACATTCGGCAACGCGGTGTTGATGCGGAGGCAGGCAGTCGGCATGATGCGCAGATAGCGCTCGTGCGGTCGCCCGATGCGTTGTACGCTATGCAGCCGTCCGGTCAGCATGTTTGTGCGCCGCAGCCTACGGTGGTACAGATGTTCACCGGCAGCGTTGACCGTCGCGACGTGCTGCGGGAGATGCTGACAGGTTGCATGGATGCCCAATATATGACGTATGCTCACAACATATCGCCCGGACTTCCCCTTTCCAAGCTGCTTTTTCCCTGGCATTTCTTTTGGTGAGCATCTGTTTTAAATATCTGATTTGCAAAACAACTACCACATAATCAGTAATTTAAGACATATTTTCACATGGATATTAAGACTGTTATTATCACCCTTGTTGCGTTGGCGGCGTTAGTAGCTCTGCCCGCGATTGGTGCGCATATTATGCGAAAGAAGCGCAGAGAGTTGAGCCTTCGGCAGCTGTCCGATTTCGCGGGCGCGGCCGGATGCCATATTTCGGAGTTCGAGATTCTTTATGATGTCATACTCGGCCTTGACGCCGCAAATCTGCAACTGTTTTTTCTGCGGCTCACGCCGGAGCATGAAACGTCGCAACAAATTGACCTCAAGAACGTTACGCGATGCCGCAAGTCGGAAAGCGGACGCACTATCGGCGATGCCCACGTCATTGACCGCATAGACCTCGAATTTCAAACCATCGACCGGAAAAGTCCGTCAGTGAACATCTACAACGTCGAATACGACAAGCTGAACCTGACCGACGAAATCCCGTTTGCCGAAAAATGGGCGAGCAAAATCACCGCAGTATTAAAACAGAGCACATAATCAAGTAATATTACAAAGCAGAAGGGCTGTCCGCAAGGATAGCCCTTCTTTAATTCTCACCACATAATACACTGATTTAGAGCTTATTACAGAATTTTCATAATTAACATAACTGACCTGAAATCAATGAACCATAAAGCTGTAGCACCCGGATTCGGCGATGATTATGGCGCTGTCGCCGGATTCGGACACGGAAGTGATTCCTTCGGTGGCGTCAAGCGGCAGGCTGTTTTCGGAAATCCGGGGTGGTGAAGCAGGCAGGCGGATACGGGCACTGACGCCAACCGGTACGGTAATATCGACCCGCAGCCCGTCAGCGGTTTTTTCCCATCCGCTTTTGATTTCCCCGTATGGCGACAGCAAAGTGGCACGGACAAACTGCAGTTTCGCGGGAATTCGGGGAGAGATGCTCACTGTTTTATAGCCCGCAGCATCCGGCTCGATGCCTGCCAGCGCCTTAATAAACCAGCCTGAAATTCCGGCATATGAGGTATGCACAAGCGACGAATTGGGATGCACTATTTCCCACGCTTCCGGCCATGTATTGCAACCGTTGGCCACAAAATAGCCGTAGCCAGGATATTCTTTCCGCAGGAGAATATCGCACACCACATCGGTGAACTGCCGGTTTGCCAGCAGGGTTTTAAAATAGGGGTACCGCGTGAAACTGCCGATATTAAAATACGGATGCTCTCCGGTCATGTCGCGATGCAGGTGTTCAATCACCGCATTTTTGAGGCTATCAGGGGGTATTCCGGCATACAGTGCGAAGGCGGTACGCACCTGGTCGCCGGTGAGATAGCTGCCTGTTGCCGGATGGAAATATGTCCGGTGCAGCTTTGTCCGCAGGGCATCGAGCTTTTCGCGGCAGGCTGTTTCAATGGCTGTTTCTCCGAGAGTTTTTGCGATTTTCATGCAGAAGTCGAGCGTCATGGCATAGACACAGTTGTTGAAGAACAGGGCCTCGTCGGTGCCGCCATATTCTTTCACGGGGCCCGGCCTCAGCCATTCGCCGAGGAAATAGCCATGTGTGGCATACGGGGTGAGCATGTCGTCGCTGACGTAGTGGCTTAGGAAGTCGAGCCAGCGGCATCCGGCAGTCAGGGCGGCGGGCAACATGCTGTCGTCGCCGGAAGTCAGCCAGTTTTCCCAGGCGAGGTTCAGTATTGCGGCGCCATTCAGCGAGCCGCCATAAGCGGAGTTCCACACTTGGGGGGCGATGTTGGCGATATATCCGTCATGGCGCTGCACATCGCCCCAGTCGCGGATGTTTTTGCGGTAATATGCGGTGGAGGCAAAGCCGGTCATCCCCGCGCCCCACGCGGTGAGATAAGCGCCTTCGGGGCCGTAGCCCAGCCGCTCGCGGTTGGGGCAGTCCGCCGTAACCCCTTCCGTATTGCACATCTCATAGGTGTAGCGGTCTATTTCATAGATGCTGTTAAACAGCGGTTCCGAGCAGGTAAAACTGCCGGTACGGGGGGCCGCGCTCGTGAGTGCATACCCCTTGATGTCGGCGATGCGGGGCGCCTGCTTCAACCCCGAAAAGTGAACATAGCGTCCGCAGAAGAAGTTAAAGCGGTTGCAAAATTCCTCGCCATCCGCGCCGCGGGCAATGTAATAATGCCGTTGCCGGTGCTCTTCCACCGCGTTGACGCCTATGCGGGCGCTCGGTTCAATATCAATGTCGCCATACTTTGCTAACGGGTTTTCGGAGATGCGTATCATCACCGTATCGCCGCGGGAGAGACCGTGAAAGCGGACATTGAGGAATCCGGTGAAATTTTTGCCCATATCCACGCGGTAAACGCCCGGCACAGTGTCGGTAATGCTTTGAGCATGCACCGTTTCCACTATGCGGGTCGGGTCGGTCATTTGGGCCGACAGAAGCGGCTCGCCGTTGCGCAAGGGGCTTGTCGCCGCGGCAAACGGCCAGTGGCTGTCATCGTATCCGGCAGTGTTCCATTGCGCTGTATAGCGGGTTCCGTCAACCGTTTCGCCCCCCATGTTCATGAAATCATAACCGCCGCAGTTGCTGCTGTAGCTTTCGGCAGTACGCCACGTTGTGTCGGAATGTAGCTCTATTGCGGCGCCGTTTTTTGTGCGGCCATACAGCTGAAACAGCGCGGCCTGATTGGTATGTCGGCTGAAATATGCGCTTCGCGTCCATCCCGGAGCATACCATAGCGCGATGATATTGTCGCCGCTGTGCAACAGAGGGGTTATGTCCCGCGTAAGATATGTTATCCGCCGGTCTATGCGGGTCAATGTGGGCGCCAGCACGTCATTGCCGACCTTGTGGCCGTTCACATACAGCTCGTGATAGCCGTTCACAGCAATGTATGCCATTGCCTCGGCGGGGGCGCCTTTAAGCGTCAGCATTTTGCGGAACCATATATGCTTTTCGGACGAGGCTGATGGATGCCGTATCCACTCTCCGCGCCAGTCGGACGCATCGAACAGCCCCGTAGAGAAGCGGGACGGACGACTCCAGCGGGATGCTTTGCCGTTGCGGTCATAAACCCGCACTGTCCAGAAGCAATTAGCCCCGGACTTCAGCGGGACGCCGCGATATTCCACTAAGTGCGATTCCGACGAGCTGACTATGCCGCTGTCCCACAGGTCGGCCGCCCCCTCATGCAGTTTCGCCTCCGCGGAGGCAACAAGAACCTGATACGCAGTTTGTTGCTGGCCGCGCGTAAATGTACGGTCGTCAACAACCCACGAAAAACGGGGCACAGCAACATCAATACCCAAAGGCGAGGTGAGATGCTCACATCGCAAGCCGGATACGGAGACCGTCGGTCTGTCGCATCCGGCAAGCGCCATTCCTGAAATGGCCGCAAGAAGAAATATATATTTGTTCATAGTTCAATTTAAAAATCCCGCACTGACAACTACCCTACCCTATCCTGCCCATGCACGGCTGCGGCTATGGTTCTGCCCGATGGCGGCCAGCACGTCGAGGCAGATGTTCACATCTCTGACAATCTGGAAATCGAACATTCCCACACAGATGAAATCGGCGCCGTTTACGAAGGCCCATTGGAAGCCATCTTCCGGCGGAATGGCGCCTGCGGCCAGCACTTTAAAGCCCATCACCGGCACGGTGGCCTGACTGACGAACTCTGTTACGCGCTCCGGGAACGGACAGAACAGGTTGTTATGATATTTATTATGGTCGAGGTGATTGGCGCCGTCGGTCTCGAATGGCACGCGATTTTCGCGGGGATGTGCCGACCAATAGCGGTCGTGGTGCATGGTCTTCATGTAGTAGTCGGGGATTATTCCGGCGTCGCGGCAGGCGATGAGCGAATCTATGGTGTGGGCACCCAATCCGGCGGTATAGCCTTCGTCGCGGATTTTCGCCAGCAGCCGTCCGATACGGTCAACGTGCCGGTCCCGTACCATCCAGTCGCACCAGTTACCCTGTATCTGGATGATGTCAACCCCGAAATCAATGGCCTTATAGAGATTGTTAAACAGGGTAGATTCTTCTTTCACATCGGCGGCAATCTGGGTAATGACCTTTATTTTGCTGCCCGTTACTTTTTTATATTTTTGGAGCAGGGCATTTGAGGGGAATCCGATATTTATGGTATTAATTCCGGCGGCTTCGGCGAGCATCAGGGTTTCATATATCTTATGTTCATTATTATAGGCTTTAAACAGCTGGTCGGCATAGAGCAGGTCGCGGGCGTGGGCCCAGCCGCCGATGAGGTTTCCGCCCAGCACGAGGCGGCTTATGGTGTGGGTACCTATTTTGCCGCAGGGCAATTCGCCTTTGAGTTTGCTCAGCTCTTGCCGGTTAATCTGGACGGTGGCGCCGCTCATCACGTCCACACCATAGCGGCGGGCATTGTGCCATGCGCCCCATCCGAACAGTCCGAGCAGCGGGAACACGGCAATATCTTTCAGGGCTTTGCGGCGGCCCGATTCGTCGGCTACGGCGCCCGCCGCGGGACGCTGTTGCCGGATGTAAGCCACAAGCCCCGCCACGCCATAGCCCTCCGGCCTGAACACGGCAATACACAGCAAGGTCAGCGCTTCGAGCAGCAGCGGGTCAACGACAAACAGATGGCTCTCACGCGCCGCACTGAGCAGCGACAGCCCGAATGGCGGATATGCGAAATAATAGAGCATCAGCAAAGCAGCCCCTACGAAAGCCGACAGCCGCACACAGCACCCCATAAACAGCGCTAAGCCGATGAGTATCAGCCCGATAATGTTCAGCCAGTTAATACCCCCGATAACCGGCGCGGCTGCAAGCCAGTGATAAACCGGCGCCATAAAGCCCGTAGTACCGGCTAAATATGCCTCGGCAGACCAGCTTCCGGCGGCCAGCTTTACACATCCCTCATACAGAAAATGCCAGCCGATAGCCACCCGCAATGCCGTAAACAGGAACTTTTTCCATAAAAACCGCGTTCTCTCCATTTCTGTTGTCCTCGTTATTAGATTCAGGGTGCAATTTTACGATTTTTTTTCGAGCAAACAGCATTTTATATCGAATTTTCCTTTATCTTTGTCGCATTAATTTATTAACGCAAAAGATTTTATATGGAAATTACAGACAATCAATCGGTCGCGCTGTCCGGGGAAGGGATTGCGCACCTGACCACCGCCCGTAGATGGGCGTCGTTTCTGACCATCGCGGGGTTCATTTATGTGGGCTTTTCGGCGCTGGCGTTTATTACCTCTCTGCTGGGGGGGCGTTCTGTCCCCGTGCCGGAGAGCGGCATCATGCCCTCCACATTGACCACCCTGCCAACCACTTCGGGATACAACATCGGAATGCTCATCGTAACCGCCGTATGGTGTGCCTGCTTTGTGTATATGCGCCGGTTCGTTACCAAAAGCCGGAAAGCGCTGCTTAACCTCGACAGCAATGAGCTGACCGAATCCATCAGTTCGCTGCTGATTTCGTGTAAAATATACGTGATTTACACGCTCGGGTCGCTGGCCATCGCCCTACTGCTGGGGATTATTTTCTTGCCTCTTTTATTGTCTAACATTCTAAATAATTGAACAGATGGAAAATACAACACAGATTTCACTCAATCAGGAAGGTGTGTCCCAGTTACGCAAACTTGGCGTCTGGACGAAAATACTCGCTGTTACGCAGTTCATTTCATGCGGCATTTCTTTCATTATCGGCCTGTTAGTACTGCTTTTCGGCAGTTCCGGCGCCATGTTTTCCTCTGAAATGGGAGAGATGACGGGGCTCTTTCGCACAGGGGGCGTGGTGGCCGCAGTGGGCGCCGTTGTTATGATTTTTACGGCAATCATGTTAATTCCCGCCCTCTATCTGTTCCGCTTCTCCGGCCAAGCCAAAGCGGTGGCCCTGCAACGGACGCCCGCGCTCGAAGAATCGTTCAAATACCTGAAACTGCACTTTAAAAGCACCGGCATAATCATTGTCGCAGGTATAGCGTTCACCATTGTGGCAACCGTCGTTGCCCTCATTGCCGTAGCAATATTTTTCACGAACAGTCAAAATTCAATATCTTGATTTTTATATGAAACATTTGTTTAGAATTAGTGCGCTGTTAACTGTCAGCCTTCTGCTGTCGGGCGGCGCAATATCAGCGAAGAAGCCTGTAAGGGCGCTGATAATTACCGGTCAGAACAATCATAACTGGCCGGTGAGTAATGTGGTATTGAAACAGACGCTCGAAAGTTCGGGGCTGTTTCAGGCGTCTGTCATCGTGTCGCCTTCCAAGGGGAAAGACATGTCCGGCTTTAATCCGGATTTTGGCAGCTGCGATGTAGTAGTTCTTGACTACAATGGCGACCCGTGGCCGG
Organism: Bacteroidales bacterium; assembly: GCA_031272965.1. Classification (GTDB taxonomy): domain Bacteria; phylum Bacteroidota; class Bacteroidia; order Bacteroidales; family Prolixibacteraceae; genus JAISSS01. The sequence goes on from JAISSS010000060.1 coordinate 21,516, forward strand.
AAGCGGTCAGGCAGCAGTTCGTACAGTTTGTCCGCAAAGGCGGGGGCGTGGTCGTCTATCATGCGGCCGACAATGCCTTTGCCGACTGGAAAGAGTTCAACGAGATGTGCGCCTTGGGCGGCTGGGAAGGCCGCAACGAGAAGTCCGGTCCCTACGTTTACTGGAAAGACGGTGCGCTGGTGCGGGACACCTCGCCCGGTTCCGGCGGCTCGCACGGCGCCCAGCATGAATACGTGCTCACCGCCCGCACACCGAACCACCCCATCACCAAAGGACTGCCCGTGCAGTGGAAGCACGGCCGCGACGAGCTCTATGACCGCATGCGCGGCCCCGGAAATATCGACGCCCTGCTCTACACCGCCTACGCAGACCCCGACAAACACGGCTCAGGACGCGAAGAACCTCTCATGTTTACCGTCCGCTTCGGACGCGGCCGCATCTTCCACACCATGCTCGGACATGCCGGCTCCACCGCCGATGATAATCCCTCAATGCAGTGCGCCGGATTCCAGGTTCTGCTGCTGCGCGGCACAGAATGGGCCGCAACCGGCAAAGTAACACAACCCGTGCCCGCCGACTTCCCCACCGCACAACAAACTTCCACAAGAGCAAACTATCAATCGAAGGATTGAAGGATTGAAAGTGCACAGCACGGATTTACACAATATTTTTAACCACAGAGGGCACGGAGAGCACAGGGAGAAAACTCGAAATTCTCTGTGCCTTTTGTGCTCTCTATGGTTCCTATTATTACCCTGACCACGAAGTTATTCTGAACTGGAGGCCAAGCGGAAGCCGATGGTGCTGGTGCGATTGACGGGGTCGTAGTCGCGGTACGCCACCCGGCTGTAAGTCGCATTGAAGTACCAATGGCCGCCGCGAGACACGCGGTAAGAGCCCGTTGTAGCGCCTGTGGGATTCGTCTGAGCAGAGCTACTGTATGAACCATACCAGTCACTGCACCACTCAAACACATTACCACTCATGTCATAGATGCCAAGTTCATTCGCCTGCTTGGTAGCAACAGCATGAGTCCCGTAATCAGGATGACTGCTGCCAAGAGCATACGAATTGTCGTAATACCACGCT
>JAISSS010000096.1 GCA_031272965.1 Bacteroidales bacterium
CTGCCGAATGCACATCTGTCAATAATAATATCCGACCCGTTTGAGGATGAAACGGATGTTGACTATGCAGGCAAAACCATCGACGACGTTATCAATATCAATCATAAAACACGGTACTCAACAGTGCATGACGCAATAGCAGCTGCCGTTCCGGGCGATTCGATATTCGTGCCGACAGGGACCTTTCAGGTTCCGGAGAAAGAGACCATCCCTGCAAATATTGTGCTAATAGCAAGGGGTACAACGGCCACACATTTTATTGCCCCCGAAGGTTTTGTTCTGGGTGGCGTTTTGCAGAATGTAACAATTATGCAATGCAACAACCGAGCATCGGGGCAATCCTGGACAACCAGAGCCACCGGAGTGGAAATGCTTGAGAACAGCGCCCTGAAAAATGTTGTCGTTACTTCTTACTGGACAGGCGTATCGGCCAAGAAAACCACAGGAATAGTAATGAACAACGCGGAGACCTCTTACAATTATTATGGTACCAAGTTTACCGGTGGAGTGGCTGTAACTCTTAATGACTTTACCGCGATTGGGAATGATATTTATGGTATTGGTTTTTTTCAGGGCGGCGACGCTATTGCAGAGAACAAGCCGACTTTTTCAGGTAAACTGACTATGAGGAACAATTTTTCAGCTCAAATCTTCAATGCATGGGACGATGATTATGAGATTTCTTTCGCCGGAATTACTACATTATCATCCAATTCGTATAATAAGAATGACGACGGTAATTACGGACTGTCAAATTTTCTGTATGAGAGAGACCCTGACGTCGATATGTCCGGTGACCTTCTTGTTTTTCAGGAGAGTCCGTATATTGCGGCTTTTGTTGCAAAAAAAATGACAAATTTACCCGGCAATACAGGAGGCGCCAATTTACTTAATGGTTTTTATTCCTTAGAATTTGACGGCGTCATTTGGAATACATTTAATTCCCTTTATAACAGCAACGTTATTGGGTCTCAATATCAGAGTGGTTCCTTTTATCAGTGGAACGCCACAAATGACTCATGGAGTTTGCCCTGGACAGGTTCCTCTTCTACCCCCACTGTTTCGGATACGTGGACAGCAACGCAGCCCTGCCCTGCAGGATGGCGATTACCCACCAAAGCCGAAGTTGAGCACCTGTTATCCGTTGCCACCGGCTCGGAAGAAACGGTCATTCCCGGAACTTATAGCTGCTATAAATGGACGTATGGCGAGCGCATACTGTGGCTATCCAAAGAGAAGTATTTGGACGAAAATACAGGCGCTGACGTTACCGGCGACGGCTATTACTGGACGTCTGAATCCAGCCCCACCGACCCGGCGAAGGCCATCGCTTACGGCAATACCATCGTAGAGATGCCCCGTGCCGCAGGTCTGATGGTGCGCTGTGTACATAAGGAGCCGCAATCGGATGGAACATGGCAATAACGGAAAAAAGTTTGTGCAACATTAAGAAAATTAAAAGTGAGAGGATTGTCGGGCAACCGGCAGTCCTTTTTTGATTGAAGGATTGAGGGATTACACGGTTATACGGTTATATGATTGGACTGCTTTGCGAATAGCCCGTATATGTTCGGGAGTTGTACCACAACAGCCGCCGATGATATTTACTCCGGCGTTCAGCAGGGCAGGTATGTGTGCGGCCATAATCTCCGGCGTTTCGGGGAATGTTGTGTTCCCGTGCGTGTCTATAACCGGCAGTCCGGCATTGGCATGTATGAGGATGAAGGCTTTGGGGAAGGCTTCCCGCAGCTGATGGACTATTTCGGTCATATTCTCGATTCCGTTTCCGCAGTTTGCGCCAATGATGTCGGCGCCGGCGGCTAAGGCGGTCTGTGCGGCGTCCACCGGCGACAGCCCCATCATGGTACGGTACTCGTTCTGTTCGGTCTTGTTGAAGGTAAATGTGGCGATAACTTCGAGCGCGGTATGTTCTTTTACGGCGCGGATTGCCAATACTGCCTCGTCCGCGTCGCTCATCGTCTCTATGCAGGCCGCATTGGCGCCGCCTTTTTCGAGCGCCACAGCCTGTTCGCGGAAGCTGTCATACAGCTCGTCCGCGCTCACGTTGCCCATCATGAGCAGCTCGCCGGACGGCCCCATAGAGGCGATAACAAACTTATCGCCTGCCGCCTTGCGCGACAGCCGGGCCGCCGCCTCATTAATGTCGGCCGCACGGTCGCCAAGCCCGTAGAATCCAAGCTTCTGCCTGCTCGCGCCAAAGCTGTTGGTCTCAATCATGTCTGCCCCAGCTTCAATATAACTGCGGGCAACGTCTTCTACATCGGCAGGATGCGTCAGAGACCACTCATCAGGACAGTCCCCCTGTTTAAGCCCTTTCTGATACAAAAATGTGCCCCATGCACCGTCCGATATTAATATTTTTCCGGTCTTTAAAACGTCTGTAATTCTCAACATACTGATAAAAATTGCTATTCGATGGCAAAGATACAAAAAAACGCATCAATCCAGCAAAAAAATAGCCCGACAAATGCAAAGCAAATTGTCGGGCGCTGTTTTGACTTTGAACGAATATGCAATTAAATTTTACTCAATGCCTGGTCAAGGTCAGCCTTGATGTCGTCAATATGCTCGATACCTACAGACACGCGGAGCTGGTTCGGATATACGCCGGATGCTATCAGTTCCTCTTCGTTGAGTTGCGAATGGGTAGTCGAAGCCGAGTGGATAATAAGCGTCTTGGCATCGCCGACGTTTGCAAGGTGGCTGAGCAGTTCTACGCGGTCGATGACCCCCTGCGCCTGCTGCGAGGTGCCTTTGATACGGAAGGTCAGCACGCCGCCGAAACCGTTGCGCAGGTATTTCTTTGCCAGCGCGTGGTGCGGGCTGCTCGGCAGACCGGCATA
>JAISSS010000033.1 GCA_031272965.1 Bacteroidales bacterium
GCATTGCGCTTACTAACAGCGACTTGCCAAAACGACGCGGACGCGACAGAAAATACGTCCCTTTATGGCTCGCTATCTTATAGATGAACTCCGTCTTGTCGATATAGACAAAGTCTTCAACCATGTCGCGCACACCGGCAAACGACTGCAAACTTATCGGCAAATTCTTCATAACGTAAAATTTTTCTGCAAAAATAATACTTTTTTTGATGCTTTACAAAAAATTTGCCGAAGGTGCCGCAAACTGACTGCTTTACGGTTACAATGTCAGAAAGCTACTGCGCTTGCGGTGGTTTTATCTTTATTTTCGAGACGTTATATACGGGCTTGCCCGAAGATGTAAGCCCCTCTATCACAATCGAATATGTGGTTTCCTGCGAGTCGGCAGAAAAGAAACTGACTTCGGCGAGGCCATCCGCTCCGGTAGCAACGCTGGGATTCCAGTAAATTGTTGTTCGCAGGTCGGGGGTAGAATTGTTTTTTTGTTCCTCCGTGTCATAACGCGGCGAGTAAAACTCTTTTGAGATGTGGTATCCCAGCAGGTTGAGGGTTTTGATGTTAAATTTTTCTTTCGGTTTGAAAGATATGTCTCCGGTTTTGGTGGTCAGCAGGATAGCGCCGTTTCCGCCCCGCGAGCCGAAAATTGCGGCGTCAGCGCCTTTCATCACCACTATTTCATCGATGTCATCGACGATGAGAGAGTTCAGTTCGCTGGCATCAATTTCCATATTATCAATCATGACTAAGGGGGTTCCGCCGCCGCGGATGGATATTTCGTTGCCGAGAATCATGACGCCGGCCACGCCCTGCAAAATCTGGAAGACGCTGGTATAGTGATATTTCTCGAACTCTTCCGAAGAGATGATGGTGCTGGTGATTGCCGATGCCCACTGGGACTTTGGCTTGACGATTTTTTTAGCCCGCACTTCCACCTGGTCTAAATAAATCATGCGCATGCCGTTGATGGTGGTGTATCGCTGTTCGGCTTTCTCGAAGAACTCGTCGGGGTCATATTCCCGCTTTTCGGGGAGCAGCCATGGCACGGTCAGCCGGATGTCGGGATATGTGGTTTCGTCCACGAGGAGTTCTACGTGGCTACCGCCTTTGAGGGTATTAGCCTGCAAAACTAAGGCGGTGCTGTCGGGCAGCTCGAAGCGGTCGAACTTAAATCGTCCATTTTCGTCAGTTTCGGTAGTCAGGAAGAACAGATTTTTCATGGAAATCAGTTGCACGGGGAAACCTTTACCGCCCTTGTTCATAGTGAGGCCGCCTTTGGCGATGCCGGTAATGGTTGTACTTCGTTCAGGTTCCTGTTCGGGCATGATATATGAGCCGTTTAGGGCGTTGACCACATTATAGCGGCTCCAGCCCTGCGTCATCATCAGGACGTCGAGGTCTAAGGTTGACTTTTTTGTGGCAGTGTTGCTGAAATAGTATGCCGGATTTTCGATATATCCTTTCAGTTCAGAGCGCAGCAGCAGTTCAGACAAGATGTTGTTGCAGGTATCCATCGACACGTCATTGTCGTCGGTTACGGCGATTGAGAAATTCCCGATAAGGGGATTATGTTCAATATCTTCGATTTTAAAAGAGGCTTTAATTTCTTCGCGCTGGCCATATTCGGGCAGGTTTGTCTGCGCCGTAATCAGGGGCGATTCATTAGTATTGATATTGAAGACGAGGCGTTCGCTCAGCGGTTTATCCTGGGCGTCCAGCAGAAGCAGCTGCACTACGCCGGAGGGCATATCCTGACACTCAATCATGGCATATTCCGAAGCCCATTCGAGGGCATAATACAATATGCCGCGACAGAGCACGAGCAGTTTCATGCCGGTGGGGTCATTGCCCTCTGCAGCCAGGACTTTCACCAGCAGGCGGTCGCGGTTCCACTGGGCTTGCAGGCTCACCCCTTCGGGGTTGGCGTCGGGCAATTGGAACCGCTTTTCAAGACCGGCATTATTACGGCACACTAAGAAGCAGTGTTCTCCGGCCTTCTGGTAGTGCGAAAAAACGCCCATCCCCAAGTGCTGGGATTTGACGAGGCTCAATGTGTCGCCCTTCTCTGAAAGGACACAGCCGCTGATATCCTCGCCTAATCCATTGCTGTTCAATGCTTTAAAAGCGATACGACAGGTGGTGCCCGACAGTATGTCGCCGCCTTCCGGAAAGAAGTCCAGCACATAGTCGTTGTCGGGAGCCGGGAGCGGGATATATTGCTTGTGAAACTTGCCCTCATAATCGTATTCCATCATCACGACCTGCTTGCCGTCGTGAATGTCGAGCTCTATTCGGGCAATGCTGTCGTTATCGGTTTTTGCTTTTTTAGTGGGATATTTAGGGAACGGGTCGCTCTCGTCAGGGGTCTGTCCGTATGTAATCCGCACATTTTCCGGCATTATACGCTGGTGGGTACCGCGTTTGCAGACTTCGAGTTCAAGCCGCAGCTTTTTGCGGTTTCCCGAATATTCAAAAGTGGGGTATGTTACATACATAGCCGTGAGCGGGTCCCCGATATTTATCTGGCGGCGGAAGAAGTAGTCTTCGCTCAGGTTCTGCATGTAGCGGGTATAGAACCGCAGCTGGTATGAGCCTTCGGGAAGGGTCTCGGAGAGCGGCAACTGGCCATGCCACACGAGCATGGAATCAGGCCGGATTCGCAGGCGGCTGACCACCTCCTCCATGGGATTTATTAACTCGACATACACATATCGGCTGTTGGCCACCGGCACGTGCAGGGCCGCGTTCACCATGTGGATGCGAAACCACACATCTTCACCGGCAACGTAGAGCGGCTTGTCGTTCTGAACATATACTTTCTCCTGCGGATAAACCGACAGTTGCTCCAAGAGATGACTCCGCATGGAATCAACCCGCGCCGAATCGAGCGCCAACTGAGCCGCAGCGCCGGAAGCGCCCGCTGTAACGGCGATAAGAGCCGTCGAAATCTTCTGAATAAAATTCATAATCGTAACTTCTTAGCCAATTAGATTGAGAACTCCGCACAAAGTTTAATGTCAACAGACATTTTTAACCGGTGCTGTTTCCGTCGCAAAGATATAAAAAAATGAGCGGATTATGCATCGCCTGACAAAATTATTTGCTTTCCATACATTATACGGAACCGGAAGCGGATTGGGTGCAGAGCCTGATTTTTTTCGGCAGTCTGTAAAGTTATCTTTAGTATGTACTGACAGGCACAATTATTTAACGAACACAGAAATATGATTAAAAATTTCCCAGAAATTGAATTTCATTAGTTTTTTTCCATACTTTCGCATGTTTTTTTCATAACAGATGGCGAAAGAGCAGCTAACAGATGATATTTATTCAGCTAACGTTATCGAATTTGTGACGGTAGCAAGGGCGTATTGTGATTTTCTGGAAACGCCGGAAACGCACAGCAGGCATGATTTTGTCGAAAAAATCCGCAAGCTTTTGCCGCTCATATATCTGAAATCCAGCCTGTTACCGGATACAGAGCCGCCTAATGCGGCCGTTATTGACCGGTGGGCGACGGAGGTAGAATATAACATTATTCAGGAGCGCATCCGTGCTGTTCTGGGCGGACGGGACGACTATCTGGAGGTGTTCGATGCGGGCATGCAATACTGCGAAGAGCCGATTACTGCCAGCATCTCCGAAAATCTCTCCGATATATGGCAGGATTTAAAGGATTTTTTAATGAACTACCGCAGTGATAGCCCCGACATTATGCTTGCCGCATTGGGGCTTTGCAAGAGCAATTTCGAGACCTTCTGGGGGCAACGGTTAGTGAACTGTCTGCGTGCTGTACACAACTTAGCCTTCAATACGTTAAACGAATTTCACACAGAGGAGGGCGATTATTGATGTTTCGGGTGAATATATCTAATGACGAGATGAACATGTTGCCGCTCCGCACTTTCGCGGGCGAGGTCGTGCTTGTGGACAGGGAAGAGAAAGTCGCCGGAGCAATTGAGGAACTGATGCAGGAAAAAATCGTCGGATTTGACACCGAAACCAAACCTGCCTTCCATCGCGGGCTGACCAATACTGTAGCGCTGCTGCAGCTGTCAACTGCCGGCAAGGCATGGCTGTTCCGCATCAACCGTATAGGGCTGCCGCTAAGCCTGCGGAAGCTGCTGGCCAGCGATGCAATATCCAAAATCGGCGTGGCTATTCACGACGACATAAAGGCCCTGCAACGGGTCAGCCCTTTTCCCCCTGCCGGATTCATAGAGCTGCAACAGATGGTCCGCGAATTTGGCATCGAAGAACTCAGCCTCCGCAAATTGGCCGGAATAGTGCTGGGAATGAGAATCTCAAAAGCCCAGCGCCTCACCAATTGGGAGGCCGACATACTGACCGTTAACCAGCAAATATATGCCGCCACTGACGCATGGGTGGCCTGTCTCGTGTATGAGACCCTGCTTAAGGCCCGCCATGCAACCACCGAATTGAACAGCAGATGAACGAAATTATATTACATCCTAAAAAGGAAGAATCAATTAAGCGGTTCCATCCGTGGATATTTTCCGGCGCTATTGCCCGCAAGCCGGAATCGATAGCCAGTGGCGACACCGTGCGGGTGCTCTCGTCCGGCGGCGACTTCCTCGGCATCGGCCATTACGGGGGCGGCTCTATCGCCGTGCGACTGTTCTCCTTCGCTGACGAGCCCGTTGATGAGCAGTTCTGGCAACGCCGTCTGCAACAGGCCCTCAATATGCGCCTGCGTCTGAACCTGATAAGCAGCGCGACCAATGTTTGCCGCCTCGTAAACGGCGAGGGCGACCTGATGCCGGGGCTGATTGTGGACTACTATAATGGCGCCGCCGTGATACAGACCCACTCGACAAGCATGTTCCTGCTGCGGCCGCTCATCGCCCGCCTGCTCATCGAAAACCCCGCGCTGCCAATAACGTCGGTATATGATAAAAGCGAAAAGACCCTGACCATAAAAAACGCCGCCGACAGAATCCGGCTAAACCCGCAGGACGGCTATCTCGTCGGCAATTGCTCTATACCGCATACGATACGGGAGCATGACAACCTCTTTGAAGTGAATTGGGAAGAGGGCCAAAAAACGGGCTTCTTTATTGACCAGCGGGAAAACCGCCGTCTGTTACAGCACTATGCCGCCGACCGCGACGTGCTGAACATGTTCTGTTATACGGGCGGATTCTCCGTATATGCTCTGCGCGGCAATGCCCGCTCGGTGTGCTCTGTGGACGCCTCGTCAAAGGCTATCGAACTGACTGACCGTAACGTGGCGCTCAACTTCCCCGACGCGCCGCACTCCGCGGTCGTGGCTGACGCCTTCGAGTTCTTGCATAATTCAGATAACTGCTACGACCTCATCATACTTGACCCTCCAGCTTTCGCAAAACGCCGCTTCGCACTGCGGCAGGCATTGCAGGCCTACAAACGCCTCAATGCCAAAGCGCTCGACAAAATACGCAGCGGCGGACTGCTGTTCACCTTCAGCTGCTCGCAGGTGGTGCCCAAAGAGAGCTTCCGCGAGGCCGTATTCTCTGCCGCCGCCATCGCAGGACGCTATGTGCGCATCCTGCACCAAATGGAACAGCCTGCCGACCACCCCGTAAACATCTTCCACCCCGAAAGCGAATATCTCAAAGGACTGGTACTCTGGGTGGAATAGTGTCTTAGCCGAATCCCCGCAGATTTTTTGCCCCTCATCCCCGACCCCTCACCAAAGGCAAGGTGGGACGTGCGCACGGCTATAGTAGAGATGCACGGCTGTGCGTCTCTACAGCCATCCCGTCATTATGGGCACCCGCAAGGGGTGCCCCACCCATCATGCGGGCCTGACCCGCAATCTCCTTGTCTGAACCTTGATTCATATGATTTTTCTGATTGCCATGATTTTCGTACCGTGGACAATTCAATCCCTCAATCCCTCAATCAAAAAAGGACTGCCGGTTGCCCGACAATCCTCTCACCTTTCATTTATACAAGATATGCACAAGATTTTTCCTTATTGCCATGTTCCGTCCGATTGCGGCGCCTTATGTACACAGCGCACCATCAGGCCTGCAACGCGGGGCATCTCAACGATTGCGTCGCCATGATACGCTATGGCTTTGGTCGGGTCGGTGGGACTGGATTCCGACGTCCAGTAATAGCCGTCGTCAGTGTGGAGAGTTCCCGTCTCGTCTCTGTAATTTTCCTTATTGAACCATAGTATGCGCTCGCCATACGTCCACTTATAGCAGTTATAAGTCGATGAGCTATAAGTAACTGTTTCTTCCGTGCCGGTAGCAACGGAGAACAGGTGCTCAACTTCGGCTTTGGTGGGTAATCGCCAGCCTGTAGGACATGGCGGCGACATTTTTGTCCATGTGTCCGAAGTAGTGGGGGTAGAAGCGGAACCTGTCCAGGACGAACTCCATGCATCATTTTGGGCGTTCCACTGATAACGGGAGCCTTTATAAGCTTGATGCTGAACACTGCTACTGTTATAAAGGGAGTTAAATGTAATCCAAATGACGCCATCAAATTCTAAGGAATAAAAACCGTTAAGTAAATTGGCGCCTCCTGTATTGCCGGGTAAATTTGTCATTTTTTTCGCCACAAAAGCTGCAATATACGGACTTGAAAATATATTGGTAGCATAGTCACCGGACATATCGACGTCAGGGTCTCTTTCATACAGATAATTTGACAGCCCATAATAATTGTCGTTACTTCTGTCATACGAAGTGGAGGTTAATGTAGTAACACCTGAAAAAGAAATCTCATAATCATCGTCCCAGGCATTAAAGATTTGAGCAGAATAATTCCTAAACATACCCAAACCGCCTGAAAAAATCGGCTTGTTCTCTGCAATAGCGCCATCGCCCTGGAAAAAACCAATGCCATAAATTTCGTTATAATTTGCACCAATATTATTTAGGCTTATCGCTACGCCGCCGGTGAACTTAAAGCCATAATAATTGTATGCGGCACTTGCGCTGTTAATCACTATTCCAGTGGTTTTTTCAGCTGATATTCCCGTATAGTAGTACCAAACAGCAACATTTTTTAGTGTGCTGTTTTCGAGCAGTTCCACTCCGGTGGCCCGCGTAGTCCACGGTTTACCCCATCCATACTGGCTGTCGGCACGTTGCTTAACAGTTACATCCTGCAAAACGCCGCTCAGAACGAAACCTTCGGGGGCATAAAGATATGTGGTTCCCCCATTGGATTGTCCTTTCAATACGATGTTTGCGGGAATGGTTTC
>JAISSS010000101.1 GCA_031272965.1 Bacteroidales bacterium
AAATTAAATATAGAAGAAATGGAAACTTACAACAAAAGTATCTTAGAGTATGACGATGTCCGCAGCGCCGTCAATTTTGCCGCCGAAAAGGCCGCCGAAAAAGCTACCGAAATCGGAAAGGAAATCGGGAAAGAAATTGGAAAAGAAATCGGAAAAGAAATCGGGAAGGAAGAGCTGATAATAACCGGCCGCAGGAACGGATTCCAAATCAGTCAAATCCTAAAATTTACAGGATTCTCTGAGGCCCAAATCATGGACATCCTGAAACGACACGGGTTGAATTAGTAACAATTGGCATGAAATGAGCATGTAATTTTTTAAAGTTCCATGGCCACATGTACCATAAGTGTTTGTGCCCTGCCAACAGAACAGGACGGTTATTGCAGTAGCCATATTTGAACATTTGTTTGAATTATTACAAATCAAAAAATTAAATACAGAAGAAATGGAAACTTTCAACAAAAGTATCTTAGAGTATGACGATGTCCGCAGCGCCGTCAATTTTGCCGCCGAAAAGGCCGCCGAAAAAGCTACCGAAATCGGAAAGGAAATCGGAAAGGAAATCGGGAAGGAAGAGCTGATAATAACCGGACGCAGGAACGGATTCCAAATCAGTCAAATCCTGAAATTTACAGGATTCTCTGAGGCCCAAATCATGGACATCCTGAAACGGCACGGGTTGAATTAGAGGCAGATGGTATAAAATTTCATTAACTTTGCGACAAAATTAATCATTTCGTATGAAAAAATTATTATTTGCATTTACATTCATTATTACAATGTATATTGCACAGGCAGAGCCGCAGTTTCGGGCACTTGTGCTTACCGAGCGTGGCGGACAGCATGGCAGCTTCACCGATGCAGCGTTAAAATGGCTGACCGTGAAAGCGCAAGAGCTGAACTTTGAGTTCACCGAAATTAACAGTCCCAAATCCGTTACAGCGAAGGAACTGTCAAAGTATCAATTAGTTATACAGCTGGACTATCCGCCATATACGTGGCCGGAGGAAGCAGAGAAAGCGTTCATGCGCTACATAGACGACGGACTTGGGGGATGGGTAGGCTTTCATCATGCCACCCTGCTGGGCGAGTTCGACGGGTATCCGTTGTGGCACTGGTTTTCCGACTTCATGGGCGGCATACGCTTCAAGAACTACATCGCGGCCAAAGCTGACGGCACCGTCCACGTGGAAGCATCAGAACACCCTGTGATGCAGGGCGTTAATAAGTCGTTCCTGATTCCCGACGACGAATGGTACACTTTCGACCGCAACCCGCGGCCAAATGTACAGGTGCTTGCCAGCGTTGACGAAAGCAGCTACCGCCCCGCTTCCGACATCAAAATGGGAGACCACCCCGCCATCTGGACAAATCCACGAAAAACCGCCCGCAATGTCTATTTCCTGATGGGACACAGCGGCAAACTCTTCGACAGCAAAGACTTCACGAAGATGTTCGAGAACGCGCTCGTGTGGGCTTCAAAGACACCCGAAGACGCCCGAACCCGTTATGCAGGCAACTATGCGGGCGCACCACGCTTCAAAGCCCTGATTTATTACAGCGAGCAGGTGGAAAGCGCCCACGTCGAGTTCGCAAAACAGGGCATCGAGTTCTTCAAACGCCTCAACTATGGCAACGGATTCGTGCTGGAAACGACTACCGACCTGTCAAAATTTCCATACGAAAAGCTGAAAGAATATAACATCGTTATCATGCTCAACAACTCCCCGCATGGGGGGGCTGAACGGGAAGCGTTTAAGCAATATATGGAAAACGGGGGCGGCTGGCTCGGCTTCCACGCTGCCGCATACAACGACCGCAACACGCGATGGCCATGGTTTGTGGACTTCCTCGGCGGCGGCGTGTTCTACTGCAATAACTGGCCTCCACAACCCGCCAAACTGGACATCGACATTCCCGGACATCCGGTAACAAAAAACCTGCCCGCATCGTTCATCGCCCCCGAAAGCGAATGGTATATGTGGCAGCCTAACCCGCGCAACAACCCCAACGTCGATGTACTGCTCACGCTGTCCCGCGACAACTATCCTTTCGGAATAAAGGACGTGGTCAGTTTCGGCGACTTCCCTGTGGTATGGACTAACCGGCGGTACCGAATGGTGTATCTTAACATGGGACATGGCGACGACGAATTTACTGACGCCACACAGAAATTGCTCTTTGTCAACGCCTTCCGATGGGTGGTGAGCCGCAGTAACGACGGCGACCCTTTTAAATAAGGCGCCTGACCGCCGTTGGTTCCCGTTCTCTTTGTTAATTCTTTATTAATATTCCAACGAAAAAGAACCAAAATTTATCGGGGATATTGATGATTATACTAACTTTGTAATCAAAAGTATTTATTAAAACAAAATTACATCGTTTAAAAAGTTATTCAAATGGAACAACAACCGTCATTTTACCCCGAATTAGGGAAGAAGCCTGTTTCAACGGGCGTTAAGCTGACCATCAAGTTAGTAACAATCGGCATCCTGCTGATAGTATTTTTGATACCCAAATTCATGATTATGAGTTTGGTTAACGAGCGGGCCGACACGTCAGAAGCAGCGCGGGAGACCGTTACCGACAAGTGGGCGAAGGGACAGACCCTGCGCGGGCCAATTCTGAAGGTGCCTTACGAGGTATATAAAGAGGATTCCAAAGGCATAGCGTATCAGGAACTGCACGACTGCTATTTCCTGCCCAAAACACTGGCTGTCAGCGGAGAGCTCGCTCCACGTGAGTTGCATCAGAGCATCTATCAGGTGATAGTTTACGAGTCGAAGCTGACCATTTCCGGACATTTTGAGGCGCCCGACTTCGGACGGCTCAAGGTCGAACCGCAGTCGGTCCGCTGGGACAAGGCCGAGCTGCTGCTGGCAGTCGCCGACCTGCGGGGGGTGAGCGATGCGGTCAGCATCGAGTGGAACGGTAAAGCCGCGCCATTTGTACCAGACGGCAGCGACAACAATTTAGACGGCAGCTGTATTGCCGTTGACATGTCCGATTCGGCACTGCAGACGTTTCCGGCCGATTTTCGCTTCGCGCTATCGCTGAAAGGCTCTGAAAGGCTGCATTTTGCGCCGGTGGGCGAGACCACATCGGTCAGTCTGGCGTCCCCGTGGAACGACCCGCAGTTCTCCGCCGGATACTATCTGCCGGACGAGCGCGAAATCTCCGCCACCGGATTCTCCTGCAAATGGCAAATATCCATCTATAACCGTAACTTCCCGCAGGAATGGACAGACGACAAATATGACATCGACGAGCGTGATTTCGGCGTGGATTTGGTAACAGTGGCCGACCATTACCAAAAGAGCCTGCGATGCGTAAAATACAGCTCGCTAATTATTCTGTTGATTTTTCTCGCCTTCTTCCTGAACGAGGCGTTAACTGCTCAGCGTGTCCATCAGTTTCAATACATCCTTGTAGGATGTGCCATTATGGTGTTCTACGTCCTGCAGTTGTCGCTGTCGGAGCATACGGGCTTCAATCCGGCATACCTGCTCAGCACATTCATGACGCTGATTATGGTGTTGCTGTATTCGCGGACGTTCCTGAATACGTGGGCTAATTCACTGATACTCACCGGCATACTTGCGCTGTCGTTAGGGTTCGTATTTGTGCTGTTGCAGTTGGAGAACTACGCGCTGTTAGCCGGAAGTCTGGGGCTGTTTGCGGTGCTTTCCGCGACGATGTTTTTCACCCGCAAAATCAGGTGGTACGAAACCGATAACGGAAAACTGCAATGAGGCGAGCAGTTACCGCAATTCTGTCAAAAAAATCCCTGTGGCGCAGTACTGTTACTGCACCACAGGGCACAACACTATGACTAAGTTAAATAATTCGTCGTATTCATATTGAACTATAGTTCATTTACTGCATCACCCAGACTTCGTATTTTTGATTACTGAAGAGGACGGTAGAGCCGACAGAGCCGCCGAAGTCGAATCGCAGGCGGTGACTGGCGCTACCCCAGCTGTAGGCGCTGATAGCGCTGGTGCAGTCGTAGGTGAAGGTCTTCCACTTTGACGGGTCGGTGGGGGCCAGGCCGGTGTTTTCGAGCAGCAGGTCGGATTTGGTGGCTATTGCTTCCGCGAAGCCGGGAGTTCCGAAGAGCAGCTGGGCAGCAGTGATTCGCCGGTCGGACTGATAATCCACACTGAAAATCACGCGGTAGCTGCTGCGCACGTTGACCTCAAGGCCGCTGGTAGCGATTTGCGGGTCGGCATTTGTGGAGGTCAGTTCTATATAGTCTGTCTGGTCGGTAACGGTACATCCCAGTGCCGTGCCGACATTGAAAGTCAGATTCAGGCTCTGCGACAGCACGGGCTGGCGCACATGCACCTCCTCTTCCACCGTGCTGACGTCCACAGCACTGGCATCGGCCTTATAATATGTAACTATTTTCAGGCCTTTGGCGGGGTCATAGTTTTTGATGTTCACCGTATTTGCGGAGGCGTTGTTAACGCGCCATACTGCGGCTTTGCCGGAGGTATTGGTATAGTGCAGCTCGGAATACTGCGCATATTCGGGAGCAGCGGCCAAGCTCACGGCTAAATTGGCGGAGTTAAACACATCGTCATAGTCGGCCGCGATTATCCGTCGCTGGGAGAGGTTGGCGTCGAACTCGTCGCCCACCACGGTGCCCGTGATTTCGTAGGGCAAGGAGGGGTTACCATAGCGGTCATAGCTGACTAAGTAGAACACGTAGAACGAGGGTTCGGAAATATCCAGCATTTTTCGATATACGCCGGGGGCATTGGCCACGATGATGTCGCTTGAATCGACATAGTTGTTCCAGAACACGCGGACGAAGTCTATACGCTGGGTCTCCACGTAGAGTTCTATTTCTATGCGGTTACGGCCTGTGTGGGCCTGTGCGCTGTCCACCATTGCGGCATAGATAGTGGAGCCCTGATTAAGGAATCTGTCGCTCAGGTCGTTCATGTCCGAGCAGGCGGGGGCGAGCAGCAGCGTTAGCAGGCTGCCCGCGAGCCATCCGGCAATTTTCGCATCAATCAATTTTCTCATAATTTGAAACTTTCTGGGGTTTAATTAATATCTGTTATCGCCGAATATTTCCATTTCGCCGCATTGGAAGCTGTCGCCGCCGGCCCATGTGCGAGTAACGCGGATACGCAGGTAGCGGATTGGGGGATTTGCGGGGTCGTTGGTAAAGTCTTCGCCGTCGCGGGCTATGGCCTCGTCTTCGGCGGTATATTCGCCGAAGGGCAGGCCGGAGGGTTTGATGGATTCACATTCCATGAGTTTTGTCCATCCGTCCCACGAGCCGTCGCCATAGTTGATGTCCATGCGTCCCCAAATTTCGAAGTTCCGCAGGTTTCCTTCCTGCCATGTATAGTTCCCCATACGCTGGTGGATTCTTATCCGGCTGATTTTGCCGGTCTGGCCGAGGTCGCAGGTGAGTGAGTGGGGCCAGTTCCCCGTATTTTGTCTGGAGCTGTAGCCGTTGTCGCCGCCCCAGATGCCGTTCCACATGCCATCGAGGAACCATGAGCTGCCCATCACCACAGTGGGGCCGTCACCAGGCAGTTCGATAGGGGTTATCAGGCGGTAGTCGAATAGCACCTCATAGAGGGGGGTGATTGTGGCATACTGTGTTTCGCAGCGGTTTTCCCATCGGTCCTGCACGAATACGGATACATTGACGGCGAGGGTGTCCATGCCGCGGGCCGCCACGTTACCCTTGGCAGCGGCGCTGTAGAAAGTCTCCAACGGGACATATTCGCCCGCGTTGATAGAATCTTCCACCATGAGCCACACCGATATTTCGCGGCGGTTGGGGTTTTCCCATCCGAGATGGATTCCGCCGAAGTCGGCCGATATTTCGAGCGATTCACCGATGCGCAGTATATCCGGCGTGTCGGGGATTATGGTCAGCTCGTAGGGGTCAGATTCGTTGCGGCTGCGGTCAACGGCATAGATGTTTATGGTGCGCGGTTCGGTGTCGCCGAAGCCTTCCACCAGCAGGGTGTCGGTATAGATGCTGGCCCGCGATTCGCACTGCTGGCCGTTGCGCTCATATACGGCCTTTATGTAGAGCAGGTCGGCAACGTCAGGCAGCGTATAGGTGATGCTGGCCCCGCCCGGACGCGGCTTATAGTCCACATTATACACGGGGGCAGGCTTGTTGCTGTGCTGCGGCTGCAGGCCTACGCTCTCTTCCTTGCATGAAGCAAAGAAAAGCAGCAGTATCACACACAGGCTATGTGCCACTTTCACTATCTTATTTAAACTATTGCTCATAATTGATTATTTAAATATTATAATATTAAAATACTGCCTTCACCATCCGTAATTTTGAACGAGGTTGTCGTTAACATACAGGTCGGATTCTCTGATGGGCCAGAAGTAGTCCTTCGTAGAGAAGCTGATGTATTGCGGATAGGCGTTGGTAACTTTGTAAAAATCTTCGGGGGTTTCGCCTCTGATATACCATCCCTGGGGCTGTGAGTTGAGCTCGGTGATGAGGTTCCATCGGCGGAGGTCCCAGAAGCGTTTGCCTTCAAACATGAGTTCTATGGTGCGTTCCTGGCGGATGATGTCGCGCATTCCCGCCTGACTTTCGAACTTGGTGGCGCGGATGGAATGTTCCGACCATGATTTTTTGACCCCTTCCAATCCGGCGCGGAGGCGGACGGAATCTATGCGGGCAAACATCTTGGCGCTGTTGGGGCCATTGGGGCCTTCCGCCTCGTTGACCGCCTCGGCATACATCAGATACAGCTCGGCAAGCCGGAAGATGGGGAACGGGAAATACTCGTTGGATTCCGTGTCGGATGTCTGTGTATTTGTATAGTTATGCAGTTTTTTGCATCCGTAGCCGGTGATGGAGTATCCGCTGCCGCCCTGATAGCCGGAATAGCCCAGATTCAGGAAGTCGCAGTAGAACAGGGAACCGTCTGAAAAGTCGTAATGTCCGTTGCCGAAATATATACCCTTATCGAAGGCGATGTCGGCATAGAAGCGCGGCTCGCGATTATAGTGCAGGTTCACCGTAACCTCGTTCTGGCGGACGATATATTTATCATCGGTGTTCGGGTCGGAGGGGTCGTGCAGCTTATAGCGGTCGGCATACCAGCCCTGATTAACCCAGTCGTTGTCTTCGTTAATGGGGACGCCGTTAGCGGAATAGAACTTCTCGACCATTTTCAGGGTTGGCGCCCATTCGGGGAAGAGGCTGTTCATGCTTTCGCGGCGCAGCAGGCGGGTAGAAACGTAGCGGGTGAGGGTGGCATTGCTGTAGTTGGTGCCGCCCCAAATCAGCTCGCAGTTCCAGCGGTCGCATATTACGCGGCGCAATACCGATTGCAGCTGGAATATCGGTTCGGCGGTAACAGTGTGGTTTTCCACTTGCTTGTAGAGGGATTTTCCCTGTCGTTCGCAGAGGGCGATAGCGCTGTCGGCGGCTTGTGCGGCGAGTTCCCACTTGTGCAGGTCGGGTTCGCCCTGCGGGAAGAGGTATCGGCCGCGGTTATCTTTCACGGTTTGGAAGGCGGTATTTTCGCCGTTCACTAACGGGCTGGCGGCCCATAGGCGCACGTATGCCCGCAGGGTGGCAGCTATCAGCTGGTCGGCGCGCCCGGCCTCGGTACCTTCAAGGATGGCAGAAGCCGTCGGCAGGTCAACAATGGCCTCATCAAGCAGCCCGACGATATATTCAACCACATCATCTATCGGCTCGCGATAGACTTTCACCTCGTCAACGCTGGCAGAGATGGGCATGTTCACATCCATGATAGGTATAGGGCCGTAAGCCTGTAGCAGGAAGAAGTGATAATAGGCCTTGAGGAACTTGGCCTCGGCAATCCAGCGGGCGCGTTCGGTCTCTATCATATCGACCACCACATCGGGGATTCTTTCGAGGAAGATGTTGCAGTCGCGGATGCCGACCCACAGGTAGCCGTCCCAGAAATTGAGGTAGGGACTGCTGACGTTCTGCTCGGCGCGGGCAATATGCGACGGCGCGAAGGTGCGGTAGATGTCGAAGGCCAGCGTATTCACGCGCTGCCAGGTCTCATCGCAGCCGCCCATGGCAGGGTCCCCGTCTAAGTCGCCTACAGGGGGACGATAGCTGTAACACGTATAGAGGTAGCGCAGGGCGCTGTAGCGGTCGGCAAACGCATAATCTATCGTTGCCATGTT
The DNA here is from genome assembly GCA_031272965.1 of Bacteroidales bacterium. Classification (GTDB taxonomy): domain Bacteria; phylum Bacteroidota; class Bacteroidia; order Bacteroidales; family Prolixibacteraceae; genus JAISSS01. The sequence continues at coordinate 8,170 of JAISSS010000101.1, forward strand.
GTCGGGCGTGATGTCCAAATAGTCGCAGGAGGTCAATGCCAGCAGTACCACCGCCAGCAGCAGCTTCACGCCCCGCAACTTTTCCCCTGTCCTTTTAGAAGGGCCGGAAGTGAGGTGTCCCTGTCGCAGAGTATTGCGAGTCAGGCCCGCACTGACGGGGATGTTTTCCAGATATATCTTATTGCTCATATTATTTTCGTAACTGATAATTTTACAACTGATTTAGAAGTTAAGCTGTACGCCGACATTAAACACGCGCTGCACGGGATATGCCAGACCATTACCGGCCATTTCGGGGTCCCACAGTTTGAACTTACTGAAAGTGAGCAGGTTGGTGCCGCTGAGATAGACGCGCAGGCTTTGCATCCATGTTTTTTTCATCAGCTCTTCGGGCAGGGTATATCCAAATTCCACCGACTTGAGGCGCAGGAAGGCGCCGTCGCGCATGAACCATGTAGAAGTGCGGTTGTTGTTGGAGATTACTGTGGGCGACAGGCGGGGCCACAGCGCATACTCGTTGCGGTTGTCTTCCGACCAGTGGTTGTCGGCATACACCTGTAGCAGCGCCCGCTGGTTGCTGATGAATGGCGAAGTGGCCGAATAGTTTATCCAAAACGATTCGCGGGCCAGCCCCTGAAAGAAGAAGGAGAAGTCCCATTCCTTATAGCCGGCGGAAGCCCCGAAGCCATACACTATTTCCGGACTGGTGGGGTAGCCGATGGGCGCCGTGTCGAGGTCGGTAATTTTGCCGTCATGATTGATATCCATATATTTAATGTCGCCGCCGAGATAGTCGGTGCCGAACTGTGTGGGCGAATTGCGCACTTCCTCGTCATCAATAAACAGGCGCTCGGCGATGTAGCCCCACGTCTGGTTGATGGAATAGCCCACATGCGACTTCCACGGCGCATCAGGATAGGCCGGTTCTTCATACACGAGATACTTGTTGGTGGCGTAGGTGAAGTTGCCCATGCCCTGAATCCAGGCATATTCGTTGAAAGAATGGCTGTAGTTTACGGATATGTCCACGCCGCGGCTTTTGGCCTCGCCCACATTGGCGCGGGGGGTTTCGCCCTCAAGCCCCATGGTGGTGGGGATAGCGCTGCGGCTCATCAGGATGTTCTCGCGCTTCTCATGATACACTTCCGCCTGTATGTCAAGTTGTCCGAAGAGGCCTATCTCAAGGGAGGCGTTAGCTTTTTTGGCGGTCTCCCAGGTTATCTGGTCATTGGCATAGCGGTTTACGGTGATGCCCGTATAGCCGACATTTCCGCCGGTGCCGAAGTAGGCCCCGCGGCTGTTCATGTTCACGTCCGAGAGGAAGAAGAAGCGGGAGGCGGGGTCGCCGATAGCGTCATTACCTGCTAATCCGTAAGTGGCCTTGATTTTCAGGTTGTTCACCGCATCTTTAAGGCCTTCCCAGAATGTCTCGTTGGAGATTACCCATCCGGCGCCCACAGAGGGGAAGAAGCCGAAGCGCTCTTTGCGGGCGAAACGCTCTGACCCGTTATAGCCGAAGTTAAACTCAAAGAGGTAGCGGCCATCGTAAGCGTAGGTGGCGCGGCCGGCCAATCCGAGGTTACGCTGGGGTAGCGACTTCTGAAGGTTGGTGCCGTTCTCGCCCTGAGTCTCCTTATATTCGCGCATGGTGAACACCATCTGCGCCCCGGCCTCGTGAACCCCGAAAATGCGGCCCCAGTTCAGCGCCGATTCAAAGTAGGACGCCGTGTTCAGCGTCTTGGGGCCTTCGCTGAAGCTCAGCCAGTCGGTACCGATGTTCAGCCGCTCAAGGGTATATTGGTCGGTGGCCTTCTCATAGCGACTCACCTGATAATAGTACGGACTGTAGGCCCGCGACACGTCAAAATAGCCGTAGTTGCTCGTGTTATACATGCCCCGCAGCTTCAGCCCTTCCGTGATGAACTTGAGGTCCTGTTTTATCTCAAACTGGATATTTATCTGCGAGGTGGTCGATTCCTTGTAGCCGCTCACCATCGAGGCATACGGGTTGTTATAGACGGGCGCAGACGAGGTGCCGCCCACCGCGCTGGCATTGCCGAAAAGAATATGCGTGGTGTGTTTGTGGTTCTCGTCGGGCGCGAAGTAGGCGGGAAACAGCACCGGGTTGGTGTTCATCACCTGGGCGAACACATCGGAGCCGCCGTTGCGCGGGCCGCGATAGCTGTCGAAAGAGCCGGACAGACGCGCTATCATCTCGGTAGTGGCGGTCAAATTGATATTGACATTTGTACGTAATGTATAGCGGGTGAGCGACACGTTTGAATTGAAGTTATTGCGCTTGTCAACGTTGAGTATTCCGTTGTCGTTGATGAGCGAGCCGCCCACATAGTAGCGGGCGATTTTGCCGCCGCCGTTGGCGCTGAAGTTCAGGTGGTGGTTGCTGGAGAAGTCTTTAAAGAGCATCTTGTACCAGTCAACTATCGGATATACGTAGGGGTTTCTGTTTGGGTCTTTGGTGTTGGCCACTTTTTGGGGCGTATAGGGCTGCATTCCGAGGGGGTCGCGTGTGCGCACGGCCTCGTTGTGCAGGTCCATATAGGTGTAGGGGTCGGCGAGCCGGGGCAGCCGTGTGGGTTGCGAAATACTCTCCTCAAAACGCACGTTGAATTTGGCGGGGCCTTCCGCACCGCTCTTGGTGGTTATCAGGATTACCCCGTTGGCGCCGCGCGAGCCATAGAGCGCAACGGCGGTGGCGTCCTTCATTATGGAGAAGCTGGCGATGTCGTCGGTCTGCAGCCGCGCCAGCTCGGTAGAGCTCGATTCATTGTTGTCTATCAGTATCAGCGGGTCTTTCTTGTAGCCGAAAGTGGTTACGCCGCGGATGAAGAACTCCGCATTGTCCAACCCCGGCTCGCCGCTGCGCTGGTATGATATAAGGCCGGCCATTCTCCCGGCAAGCGCCGTGGTGAGATTGCTCGTCGGTATCTTCAAATCCGACGGATTGACCGTGGCTATCGACGAGACAGAACTCTCTTTCTTCTGCATCCCGCCGAAAGCGGTTACTACTACACCGTCCAGCTCGTTGGCCTTGGGCTTCAGCTGTATATTTATCTTTTGTTTAGTACCCACTTCCACCGACACGTTGTCCATGCCAAGGAAAGAGAACTCAAGGAAGTCTTCGGCTTTGAGGTTGCCGATGGTGTATGCGCCGTCCGTGTCGGTGATTACGCCGCGGGAGGTGCCGCGAACCACCACTGTTGCGCCCGGCAGGGGGGCGCCGCTGTCGTCGCTCACCGTGCCGCTCACCGTGATTCCCTGCGGTGGCTGCCCCTGCGCACGAACCTCGCCCGTAACGCCACACAGCAACACCGCCGCCATTATTATAAGACATACCTGCAACGACCGCAACAGCCCCGCAAAATATGCCTTCGTTTTTCCAGTTTTTTGCATTCGCTATTATTAAAAACCGGCGGCCATGCAAGGCACGACCGCCGGAACGTTTTTTAAAAGTGTTTTTTAGTATATTGTCAACTCCTCAATGTAGGTGTATTTATTTGAGGGTGTCCAGTTGTTTATAACTGAAAGTTTCAAATATCTGCCTGTTTTCGGGGTCTCGGCAGGACAAATTTTGTCGGTACGGGTCGTGTAGAATGGCAGCTGAACTGAAATCAGCGGCTCCCACGTTGTGCCGTCTTCGCTGATTTCCAGCGTAACGTCCTTCGGTACTGCCCCCAAATCCCACGAATCATTCGGTTCTGTCCCTGAGAAGGTTGAGTGACTGCGCGGACGATATACCATTCCGTTAATAGGCGCCGAGCCTTGCATGTCAATGGTTACCGTAACAGGGAAAGTAACGCCTGAAGTTGCGGTGTGCCACAGCTGGCCTGCATCATCCCACATTGCCGTCGGCCCTACAATATTGTCGCAGTTCGTTTCTGCCGTCCAGTTTGCTTTGGCAAAATCCTTATTGGGATTGACATTTTTGGGTGCTGTGGTGAACCAGATAAGCCATGTGCCACGATTGTCGCCATATTCAACCTGCTGGCCATCATAACGGTTGGTCTTGGGACTTACCGGTATCAGCGGGTCTTTAAAACGTACCGACCAGAAATATGCACCGGCAGTACGTCCGTCAAGCAGCTCCAAAATCTTGTCCTTCGTCAGCACGTAGTCAATAATGGGCGTATAGCTGCCATTAGTGCGCGTACTGTAATTGGGGTCATCAAGAGCCACGTCAAATACCACAGGGTCGGCGCCCCAGAGGTCCGTGCTAAACACCAACTGGAAGCCGTCGGCAGGAATCGGCGCTGTCTGCGGCTCCATTTGCCACTGGAAGCGGATATTCTCTGTAGCAGCAGTGGAAATATCTTTCCAGTCGGAAGGAGCGGCAGTATAGGCGCCGGTTGTACTCCAATCGGAATTCCAGCTGCCACCGGATACTAATTTGATACCCAGTGCGGGTTTGATGATGCTCGCGTCGGTGGTCGGGTCTTGCTTGATAGCGAAAGTAGCGGAATTACCCTCGTTGGTGAAAGTAACGGTTGCGGTGCGCGTGTAGATGCTTGTCGTGTTCAGCGCAGTAGTAACAAACACGACGGCATTGTCAACGCCGATACTGGGGCTGACTGTAACCCATGGCTGGTCGCTGGTGGCTTTCCAAACGCCAGAGGTTCTGATGATGATTGTGTCAACACCGCCTGCTTCCGGCAGAGTACCGGCGGCCCGCAGAGATGTTACCGAAATCGAATTCGGGGCGTATGCGAGCTGGATTTTCGTTCCGGCTAAGTCGGCCAATGTCAGTTCCACGTAAGCGGGATTTGACAGGTCAACACCGGCAAATACGGCGCTTCCACCAGAGGCGGCGACCTTCAGGCCGTTAGCGTCGAGCACATACTCCCAGCTGTTGACATCGGTGGTGTCGGTAGAGACCTGCCAGAAGCCGGAGGCGTCGGTACGCAGATAGGGGGTTGCGCCGGTGGTGGGCACCTTGTCGGTTCCGTCGAGCAGCCACTCGTTGTTAACCTTCCAATAGTACTTTCCGTCGGTGTCCTGGGCCACGGTAACTGTGGGGGTTGCTCCTGCGGCGCCGGTGGCTCCGGTAGCACCTGTCGCTCCGGTGGCACCCGTTGCTCCGGTGGCGCCGGTATCGCCTTTGTCGCCCTTATCACCCTTGTCGCCCTTGTCTCCTTTGGCGCCGTCAGAGATGGTGGCTGTCTTGCCGCTGGTAAATTCGATTACGTAGCCATCAGCGGTCTCCGTAACGCTCTTTACGTAATCGTTAGACTGCAGGGCTGTGATAGCGGTCTGCAAGGCAGTGATGTCTGAATTTGCCTTGTCTTTTGCCGTCTTAAGCGCGGCAATGTCCTCTGTGTTCTGGTTTACCTGTTCCCACAGAGCGTTGTCGTCGTACTTGCAGGCGCCCACAGCGGCCACAAGCACGGTTGCTAAAACAAAACTTCTGATTCTCATTTTTTTAAAGAATTGGTTTTTAAAATTAAACTGTCAAAATCTGTTCATATATTACGTGCCGCCGACATCCCGAAGAAAGTCGGCGGCACAAAAAACATTCTGTCCTACCACAGGGCTATCTCGTCGATATTGGTGTACCATGTGTCGTTGGCGGCAACAGCAGGGTTTGAATACCATGTATCGATGATGACGAACTTGAAGTAGCGGCCTGTTTTCGGGGCTTCTGCGCGGACGTCAGTATCGCGGCGTGTTCCGCCGGTATGTCCTGTCCATCCGCTGGGCAGTTGGCCCTCATAGAGTACCTCCCAATTAACATTGTCGGCGCTGATTTCCAAGCGGATGTTCTTGGGGCCAGCATTGGCTTCCCATTTTCCGTCTAATCCGTCCTGGTGACTGCGGGGGCGGTAAGTAAGCCCGCTGATGGTAGCCTGTTGGCTCAAGTCGATGGTAAAGTGCATCGGGAACGGAAATTCCGGCCACGATATGGCGGAATGCCACTGACCGGTAGCATCGTCCCATGCGCTCTGTATCGACGAGGTGGACTGCCACTGGCCGCCGGTATTTTCCACTGCCAGCCATGCGGATTTTGGCGGCACCGCCGTAGCCACGTCATAGTTCTGCAGAATCACATTAAACACAGTCGTGCTGTACTTAATGTCGTTGAGGTTCGACCATTTGCTGGTAACCACTGTGGGACCGTCCACCGAGCGCACCGACCAATAAATAACGTCGCCTTTCAGGGGGCCGAGCAAGGTCTCGAGTTCGGCAGTGGAGAGAGTTATTCCGGCCGTGGCGGTTGCAAACGTAACCTCGTCGCGGAGGTCATAGTCTCTGCCGACCACGAGCAGGTATCCGCTGGGGGCCGCCCCTTCGGTGAGTTCCCATGTAAAGGTCAGGCCGCCGGCAATAGGCACCCTGTCATACGGGCCGGGGCCGGTAGCTTTCACGGTGATGGGGGCTACCGGAGTGGTCTGCGAGATTTTTATGCTCTGTGTGGCGACCGTATAATAATCGGTGAGGAATATTGATACGGACGTTTCGCGTGGGGCGAGGCCCTCGTTGGCCACACCGGTGAGCGTTACAGTGGTTTCTGTCTGGTCGGTAATTTCGAGCCAGTCGGCCTCTGCGGGCAAGTCAATTTCCCAGGCGTCGCTGGCCGCGATTTCGAGGATGAGTACGCCGCCCATAGCGGGTATTGCCCCCGAAGCGGGGGTAACGCTCAACACGGGAACGTATGCGGCCTGCGATACGGTAACTTCTTTCTTGGTGTCGGGGTAGTCGGTCAGGGTGAAGAGCACGGCGGTTTCGAGGCTCTCAATCGTGCGGTTAGGCGCCGCAGCGAGGGCGATTGCGGTGAGCGACTGCGAGCCTTCCACCACTGTGAGCCAGTCTTCAGCGTCCGCAGAGATGGTAACGTCCCAATTGTCGCCGTTAGATTTGACATCGAACCACACAGTATCGGCGGCAGCGGTCAGTTCATACGTCTCCGGCGTAACGGTGAGCGCCGGACCGTAGGGGTTCTGCACTGCCGTGACGGTGGCCATCACCTTGTCGGCGATTTTGAATTCCACTTTTGCGGAGCGCTCAATGATGGCGGTGTTGGCCGCCGCAGTAAACTTGACGGAAGCATTGCCGGAGCCGGAAGCGGGGGCAATGGTGAGCCAGTCAGAGGAAGTGGTCGCTGTCCAGTCCTTGTTAGCGGTGATGGAGAGCGATTCCTCGCCCCCGGCCGCATTAAAGGCGACGCTGGTGCGCGAGGCCACGAGTTTTCCGGCTTCTTCTTCCGGCGTGTCAATTTTGTCGTCGCCGCCACAGGCGCTCATCAAAAGCGCGAAAGCCATAACGGCCACGTTTCTTAATAAATCTTTGAAGTTCATCTCTTAATTGTTTTTAAGTGCTTTTAATTAAACAATAGCTTATTAACAAAGTGCAATAAGTCGCGTCCCATAAGGCCTCTCTCATTGCATAGCCCCCCAAAAGGGGCTGTTCCAAAAAACGTTCATCCATTGGAACAAATCCGACGCAAAACTATATTAAAAATTATCACCCAAGTGTTAAAACGACAAAATTAATCTGTAAATTTTTGTTAACGACTGTAATATACTATGTTTCAATAGTTTATTATACTTAACAAACAGTTAACACTATCATTTTTTTTTGCAAAATCATCGTTATTTCGACTTTCACAGGCGCTATATTAAGCACTATTGTTCACTAAAAATGCGCAAGCACTGTTCCAAAAAAGGAACGTTTTTTGGAACAGTCGCATAAAATTTAGAGTGTAGAGTGTAGTTATTGTGGCAGGGGATTGCGGGTCAAGCCCGCAATGACGGCGTAGTGCACCCCTTGCGGGTGCCGCGATGACAGGTTGGCAGAGGATGTGCAGTACGCTCCCTTAGTAGCTGTGAAAGTCTCCCCATTCGCCCTTATTCCATTATTTTCAACGTATTAGTAAAGAAATAAGGGATGTCTATGATGACAATTTTGGCTACTAAGGGAGATTGGAACAATAAGGGGGCTTTCTTTGTGCCCTTGGTAGTGAAACAATCATGGTAATCACATAAATCAGATGAATCACAGTTCAGACAAGGGGGATTGCGGGTATCCGAAAAATCATGGCAATCATAAAAATCTTATGAAAATCCGGGGTCAGACAAGGGTGGATTGCGGGTCAGACAATAGCGTCCTTGCACAAAAAACCTGCCTTTTTCAGGTCTTCATAAAATGCGGGATAGGATTTGGTAACAACCATTGGGTCGTCAATGATGACAGGGGCGAGCATTGCGGCCGGTGCGAATGACAGCGCCATGCGGTGGTCGTGATAAGTAGCAATAGCGGGGATTAACGGTTTTGGCCGCGATACGGCGCCGTCCCAAGCCAGGTAGCCGTGCTGTGGTTCGGTGAGGCGGGCGCCGAATTTGGCCAGCTCTGTGCGCAGGGCGGCGATGCGGTCGGTCTCCTTAATTTTCAGCGTTTCGAGGCCGGAAAAAAGGAAAGGTATGCCTTTAAACACACACAGGGCGGCCATTGTTTGCGCCATGTCGGGATTCTCAATGAAATCGAGTTCCAAAAAGTCAGGCTGTATATTGGTCTGTTTGCTGATTATCACGCTGTTATGGCGGTTTTCAGTGGTGATACCGAACTGCGGGAACCATCCGGCGATAGCCGAATCTCCCTGCAGGCCGGGGTATTGCAGGCCCGGCAACTCTACCCGACCGCTGTGGCTCAGGGCCAGCATCTCATACCAGTATGACGCCCCCGACCAGTCGGCCTCAATGCGCAGCGGCGTCGGGTGGTATTCCTGTTCGGGGATACATATTTGGCGGTCTGTCCAGCTGTATCGGATGCCGAACTGTCGCATTAATCCGAGCGTAAGTTCAATATAGCTGCGCGAAGTGATACGGTTTTGCAGGGTGAGGGTGAGGCCCTCCGCCATAAGCGGGGCGATGAGTAGCAGGGCAGAGATGTATTGACTGCTGACGCTTCCATCGATGCTGACAGCGCCGCCGCGCAATTGGCGTCCGATGATTTTCAGCGGGGGGAATCCGTCATTGGCGAGATACTCGATGTCGGCGCCCAAGTTGCGCAGAGCTTCTACCAGCACGGCAATTGGCCGCTGTTTCATGCGCTCCGAGCCTGTGAGCGTCCACACGCCTTTCTTGCGGGCGAGGTAGGCGGTCAGGAAACGCATCGTGGTTCCGGCATGGCCGATGTCGAAGCAGGCGCCGTCAGAGGCGAAGACTTCCTGCATGGCCCGCGTATCGTCGCTGTCCGACAGATTCTCCACAGGATACGGGCTGCCGCTTAACGCATTGAGCAGCAATGCGCGGTTGGAAATGCTCTTGGATGCAGGCAACTGCACAACGCAATTGAGCGGAACATCAGGGCGTGAAATAATCATGACATTGAATCAGACAAACGGTTAAACGCTTCAAAAATCAGCTCTTTTGGACAGTTTTTATTGATAACAGCCTTGCCGATGCTTGCCAGCAGCGTGAAATTTATGCGGTTATTATCATTCTTCTTGTCATGGAGCATCAATTCGTAGAGTGGCTCATAATCGGACGGCTGAATATTAAATTTTCCGTAATGCTGTATTAACCATTCGGTTATATTATCGGCATCGTCGGCAGGGAATCCGGCACATTGCACGGAGAGGTACAGTTCGGCCATCATGCCGTAAGCCACGGCATAGCCATGTGGAATTGGCTGTCGTTCAAAGGCAAAGCTCTCGAAGGCATGGCCGACGGTGTGGCCGAAGTTCAGGGATTTGCGGATGTTCTTCTCGGTGGGGTCGTTCTCCACGAACCAGTTCTTGACGGCTACCGAATGGGCGACAATGTTCTGCAGCTTTGCGAAGTCGGGATTGTCCATGTCGAAGTGGGACAGCTCTTCCCAATGGTCGCGCGACTTTATAAGGCCATGTTTGAGCATCTCGGCATAGCCGGACATGAAGTTTCGGCGGTCGAGTGTGCGCAGGAATCCGGCAGTGATAATAATGAACACAGGGTCATTAAAGATGCCGATTTCGTTCTTCAGTCCATTAAAATTGACGCCGGTTTTCCCCCCCACAGAGGCGTCAACCTGTGCCAGCAATGTGGTGGGGACGTTCACGAAGCCCATACCCCGCTTGAAAGTGGACGCAGCAAAGCCGCCGAGGTCGGTGAGCATGCCGCCTCCGATATTTATCAGCAGCGACTTGCGGTCGGCGCCCGCCTTAGAGAGGAACATCCACACCTGCTCGGCAGTAGCGATACTCTTATGCCGCTCGCCACAACCGATAACCATGCGCGGCAGCGCCCGAATCCGCTTCGACAGCGTCGGCACACACAGCGCCTCGGTGTTCTCCTCGGTCAGCAGAAAGACCTTCCCGACGCCCGTTTCGGCAATGATTCGCTCCAGCTCGACGCTGACGTCATCCGCAAAAATAATAGTTGACGATTTCATTTTTGACTGTTTTTCGCCGCAAAAATACATATTAAACGAATTAATTAGTATCTTCGCGGCGTCATTTTGCGAAGAATTTATGAATAATATATTATTGACAGGTTCGGGCGGACGCGAACATGCCCTCGCGTGGAAAATCAGCCAGTCGCCATTGGTTAACCGGCTGTATATCGCGCCGGGCAATGCCGGAACCGCCACGGTAGGAGAGAACATCGCCATAGACGCCACAGATTTTGACGCCCTCAGGCAAGTAATTATTGACAGAGACATCGACCTGCTGGTGGTGGGGCCGGAAGCGCCCTTAGTGGCCGGCATCCGCGACAGCCTCCGCGCCTGCCCCCAGACAAGAGCGCTGAAAATTGTAGGTCCTGACCGGCGCGGCGCCCAGCTCGAAGGCAGTAAGGACTTCGCCAAAGCGTTCATGCAGCGGCACGGAATACCCACTGCGGGCTACTGCACCGTTACCGCCGACAATATTGACGCGGGAGAGGCTTTCCTGCATACCCTCACGGCGCCATACGTCCTCAAAGCCGACGGATTAGCCGCCGGAAAAGGCGTACTCATCATCCCCGACATCAAGGCGGCTAAAACAGCACTGCGCGAAATGTTAGCCGGCCAATTCGGTGCCGCCAGCCGTAAAGTGGTTATCGAAGAATTTCTTTCGGGCATCGAGCTGTCAGTCTTCGTGCTCACCGACGGCCATCACTGGTGCATACTGCCCGAAGCCAAAGACTACAAGCGCATCGGCGAAGGCGACACCGGCCTGAATACGGGCGGAATGGGCGCTGTAAGCCCGGTGCCCTTTGCCGACGCCGCCTTCATGAAGAAAACGGAAGAGCGCATCATTAAGCCCACTATTGCGGGACTGCAGGCAGAAGGCATTGATTATAAGGGATTTATATTCTTTGGCCTCATCAATTGCAACGGCAATCCCTACGTCATCGAATACAACTGTCGCATGGGCGACCCTGAAACCGAAGCCGTGATGCTGCGCATAAAGTCCGATTTTGTGGCGCTGCTCAATGCGGCAGCCACGGGAACACTGGCCTCTCACCGCCTCGAAACAGACCCCCGCACGGCCGTTACGGTAATGCTCGTATCGGGCGGCTATCCTGGAAGCTATCATAAAGGCCTGTCAATCAGCGGATTGTATAATTGCATCGGAAGTGAATTATTTCATGCGGGAACGAAACGGTCAGGCACAGAAGTAGTCACTGACGGCGGACGGGTCATTGCGGTCAGCTCTTATGGCAGCTCTATTGAGGAAGCCGCCGCACAGTCGTTCCTCAACGCCGAGAAAATAGCCTTTGAAGGGAAATATTTCCGGCGCGATATAGGATTCGACCTGCGAAAATGCTAATCATCCAATATCTTACGTGTTATGTTGCTACGATTCCTGATTCGCAACCAGATATGGCATTTCGCACTCATCCCGCTGATAGTGGGGGCGCTGTGGTTCCGCTCGTTTTTGCATCCCGAATTTTTCAGCTTCTTTGAGGGCGAGAACGGCATGCCGCTATACCATATAATACGGCTGCTAACCGACCGGATTCCACTGCTTAACAGCCTGCTGGCCGCAGTAATACTGCTCGTGCTGGCCTTTATCATATTGCGACTCAACACGTTATATTCGTTCATACGGATGCGCACGTTCCTGCCGTCGATAATTTTCGTGTTCATCGTTAGCGGAATCGTCAGCCTGCATACGCTTCACCCCGTCTATCCTGGCGTGGTTTTTATGCTGCTGTGTGTCAGTCGCATCTTCGGCGCCGGTTCGAGCGGAAACATGCTTTCGACAGCCTTTGAAGCGGGATTCTTCCTGAGCATCGGCTCGCTGTTCTACCTGAACATGCTCTTTTATGCGCCGGTGATTTGGACAGGCATGCTGATGATGAGCAAAAACAGAAACTGGCGAATCCCCATACTCTCCTGCATTGGCCTGATATTACCATGGTTCTTCACGTGGACTTGGTACTATTTTGCCGGAAATACGGCAGAACTGGAATCGGTGGTCATCCTCAACTTCCAATCGCTGCAGGAAATACAGTTCGACACATTGCCATTCCGTATTTATGTGGGGTTCCTCATATTGCTGACACTGTGGGGATTGGTCGTGATATTGCGGCAATATGACACGCAGAATATTAACCGCCGGAAATATTTCCAGCTTTTCTTCCTCATCTTTGCGATTTCTATAGCCATGTATTTCCTGCTGCCTGCGGTGGCCGAAGAAATCTTAGTGGCGCTGGCTATTCCGATGACCTTCCTGATTTCCAATTACTTAATATCCATCCGCAGCCGCGTTTGGGGCGAGCTAATCATCCTCGTATTCCTCGGACTTACTACCTATATGCAGTTTGTATGAAGAGCGCATTTTGAACAATTGTAAAAAAAGAGTTTTTGCAGCGAAATGCAAAAACTCTTTTATACCAATTAAATACAAGCACCCTTAAGGGCAGGGTGGATAGTCGGGCTCGAACCGACGACCTTCGGAACCACAATCCGACGTTCTAACCAGCTGAACTATACCCACCATATTGGGCGTCTCGTAAAAGACGGCGCAAAAGTAGTGTTTTTTTTTATATGTACTGCAAAAAAAGCGGTTTTTCCAGCTGAAAATTAATTTTTCATGATTACTTAATGTTCTTCATCTTTAGTTACAGCCATGTTCCGTCCGATTGCAGCCTTTCGTGGATGCCCCGTACTATCAGGCCGACGGCTGTCCACAGGAAATGCTTCTTCAGGCACAAAGACAGAACCATCCGGAACAGCCGCATCAAGAACGGCATCAACCGTCGAATAGCGCATCAAGTGATTGATGGCATCATCAACAAAATAGTCGGCTGTTATTTCGTCCTCAAACGGGTCGGAGACGATTATTGACAGATGTGCATTCGGCAGGAAGTAGTGCCCTATCACCGTGGTAAGCCGGTTCTGCGCTATCGGGATGTTGGTCAGCGTACGCGGGTC